>NZ_JAKRMZ010000001.1:0-267188 GCF_022345915.1 Corynebacterium sp. ACRQP
CGACCGCAGAACCGGCAGAATTACGCGACCGCAGAACCGGCAGAATTACGCGACCGCAGAACCGGCAGAATTACGCGACCGCAGAACCGGCAGAATTACGCGACCGCAGAACCGGCAGAATTACGCGACCGCAGAACCGGCAGAATGGTTTTGTAAAACTCGTCCTAAAACAACGCCTAAAACCCGATACCCCCAGGTTCCTGCCCCCACTGTGGCCGAGTTTTACAAAACCGCGCCTTGACAGGCGCCCCGGGTCACGCCCCGGGAGGCGCTTGGGTGGTGCGCTACTTGGAGTGGCGGGAAAGGAACGCCCACATTTCGTCGGCGGCGGACGGCGAGTACCACCAGTAGTGGTTGGAGCCGTGCACCTGGATCACTTCGACGCCCTTGCGGCAGCCGCGGGCGGAGACGCGGGTTGCGCTGTACAGCGGGGCGCGGTTGAGGCCGGGGCCGCAACCGTTGCGGACGGCGTAGGAGCCGAATAGTTCCGGCACCGGCAGGACGCGCTGGCCGCGTCGGGTGGTGCCGTAGTACGGGGTGAGCGTGTCGTTCATGCCGTGCAGCGCCATGAATGCGATGGGCAAGTTCTGGCAACCCCGGTTCACCGGCGCGTAGTAGGCACCGGACACACCTGCGACGCCGGCGAAAAGGTCCGCCATATGGCAGGCGGAGACTGCTGCCATGCCGCCGCCGGTGGACATGCCGGTGGCGTAGATGCGTCGGCGGTCGATGTTGTAGTAGCGCTGCACGTCATTGATCATGGCGCGCACGTAGGCGATGTCCTGCCCGGGCCGGGTGACGGCGGTCGGTGAGCCTTCCCAGGAAGCGCCGATGGCGCGCGGGTAGACGATGATGGCGTCGCGCCCGACGGAGGATTCGCGCAGGCGGGAGTAGTTGCGGAAGTTCTCGGTGGAATCCTGAAACGCCGAGTACCCCACCATCACCGGGGTCGGGTTGGCCGGGTTGTAGCCTCGCGGCACCCAGATGAGGTAGCTGCGTCCGGCGGCATGGATCTCGCCGTTGGTGCCGTTTGCCACCGGCGCGGGGGCCTGGGGCGCCCACGGCGCGGCGGGCGCTGCAGGCGCAGGCAAAGGGTTGCGCGGGAGCGACGAGCTGCCGGGGATGGTGTCGTTGGCCATCTGGACAAACTTGTTCCATTCGGCGTTCGCGCGGTCTACTGCGTCGGCGGCGGCGCGGTTGGCGTCGTTGACAGCGCGGTTGACCTGCCCGTTGATTTGCGAGGACATGTCTTGGGCCCCTGCCTGCACTGGAGCGATCGCGCTACCTGCGATGAGCAAGGCAGCGAGACCACCTGCAAGGCTTTTCACAATTTTCACACCGGCCACATTAACCCCGCCTTTATGTATCAACAAGCGATACAGACGTGCGTGCACAAATGGGGGTTGGATAAAGTATCGTCACATGCCCACTTCCAGACCCGATAGCGCCCCAGACTTTCTGCTCTCGCGTGGCGACGGCTCCGTGCGCACCCAGGGTGCACTCCGCACCTTCGACGACGCGTGGGAGGCCGCGGACGCGATCGCGCGCGGCGAGGAAGAGATGATTGTCGGCGCACTCCCCTTCGACCATGATTGTCCGGCGGCGCTCACGGTCCCCGAGCACATCATCCGCGAGCCGGGTGCGCTCGAGCCGCACCCGTACTACCGCGTCGGCGAGGGTTCGAAGCTGAGCGCAATGCTTATCGACGTCGACCCGTCCCCGGCTGAGCACCTGCGCCGAGTCGAAGCCGCCATCTCGACGATCCAAAGCTCCGCTCTGGACAAGGTGGTGCTGGCGCGCGCGGTGGACATCGCGTTCGACCCGCCGGTGGATCCCCGCCTCGTCGCGGCAAGACTGATCGACCTGTCGTACACGCACGACGGGTTCATCGCGGACCTCACCCCGTCGGGACGCGACGGGCATTTCCTCGTGGGGTCCTCGCCCGAGGTGCTGGTGCGCCGGCGCGGCAACCGCGTCTGGTCGTTCCCCCTGGCTGGCTCCGCCGCCCGCGTGCCCGGCGACCAGGAAGCAGACCAGGCCGCGGCCAACTCGCTGCGCGATTCTGCGAAAGACTTGGACGAGCACCGTTTCGTGGTCGACCACATCCGGCGCATCCTCGCACCGCTGTGCAGCGAGCTCACTGTCCCGGAACGCCCGCGGCTGGAAAAGACCAGCGAGATGTGGCACCTGGCCACACCGATTGAGGGCGTGCTGAAAGATCCCGCGCCGAGCGCGCTCGACCTCGCGCTGAGCCTGTACCCCACCCCGGCGGTCTGCGGCACCCCGCAGGCGGCGGCGGAAGCGTTGATCACCACCGCGGAATCGGACCGCGGGTTCTACGCCGGCGCGGTGGGCTACACGGACGCCGCCGGCGACGGCGAGTACATGGTGGCGATCCGCTGCGCCGAGGTCAACGGCGACGGCACCCGGGCTCGCGCCTGGGCGGGCGGGGGGCTTACCGCCTACTCGGATCCGCAGGCCGAGCTCGACGAGACCTCGGCCAAGCTGCGCACGATCATGCGCGCGCTCGGCCTGTAGTTACGCCCGTTCGACCGGGTTGCCCAGCTTGCCGATGCCCGGGATTTCCACCTCGATGTAGTCGCCCGGGACCATCTCTGCGGTGCCGGCGGGCGAGCCGGTGGCGATAACGTCGCCAGGCAGCAGCGTGAAGGATTCGGAGACCCACTCCACCATCTCGCCGACAGTCTTGATCATCTGGTTGGAGTTGGAGTCCTGCTTGGTCTCGGTCACGCCGTCGTGGGTGTGGTGCGCCTTGATGGGCAGGTTGGCAAAGTCGAACTTCTCCAGGTCCGTCTCAATCCACGGACCGATCGGGCCGAAGGTGTCGATGCCCTTGGCGCGGGCCCACTGGCCGTCTGCGAACTGCAGGTCCCGCGAGGACACGTCGTTAATGATGGTCACACCGCGGATGACGGACTTCCAGTCTGCAGCCTTGACGTTCTTGCACGGCACGCCGACGACGAGCGCGAGTTCACCTTCAAACTCCACACCGGTGGCGTACTCCGGGATCTTAATGGCGGCGCCCGGACCCACAACTGCCGTGGACGGCTTGATAAAGATCGTCGGCGGCAGGTGCTCTGAGGACTGCTTGAACACCTCCGCGACGTGGTCGGCGTAGTTGCGGCCCACTGCAACCACCTTCGACGGCAGCGTCGGGGCGAGCAGGCGGACGTCCTCAAGCGCGTACTCTCTGCCGGTGTACTCGGGGTCGGTGAACGGGGTGCCAGCGATGGCCTTCGCAGTTGTTCCCTCGTCGTCGATGACGGCGAATGTCATTCCTTCAGGTGTTGCAATTCGTCCAAAACGCATGTGACAGAGCATACAACCAATTGCAAAAGTGGCGTTACCCGGTTAACGCGAGATAGAGCTCGGCGCACGCCACCGCGTCGGTCAACGCGTTGTGATTCGCGTACGCCGGCAGGGTATAACGCTGCCGCACCCTGGGCAAACGCAGGTCCTCGCCGCGCGGGTAGGTGCCCATGCGCTCCATGTGGCGCCGCTCCATCACAAAGGTGTCCACCACCTCACTGTCGTGCAGACGCCACTTACTCCCGCGCACATCCTGGTGCAGCTTGCCCAAAAAACCGGTCTCCATCTGCGCGAAGTGCGCGAGCAACTTGCGCCCCTCAAGCGCCGACAGGAATGCGTCGAGCACCTCTGCGGGCTCCCTGCCCAGCGACGCCACGTCGTCGTCAGTCACCCCGTGCAGGGTGGCGGACTCCCCCACGTCCGCGCCCCGCAGCACGAAGTACTCAGCGCCGGAAAGGTCGATCACCCGGCCGTTCACCGGCACCCACCCCACGGACACCAGCTGCGAGCGCGCGGGCTTAAGCCCCGTGGTTTCGACGTCCACGGCGAGCAGGGCGCCGTCGATAAGCTTCCGCTTCTTCGGTCCGAACACCTCACACCGCCCGAGTCGGGTACGCGGTGGACAGCGCGTTCTGCAGCGACTTGATCACCCCGAACGCGTCGCGCAGCGCCGCACGGTCGCGCTCGGGCAGATACTTCGGGTCGATGCGGTAGTTCGGGGCCTCGCCCGCGCGCACCTGTGCGGCCTGATGCCGCATGGCTAGGTTGGCCAGGTACTCGTAAGCGTCCAGAAGATCCGTCGCCCCCTTCGCGGAAACCGGACCGCCAGCGGCGCCGCGCAGGCGCGCGATGGTGTCCACCTCGTCCACCCCGGCCGCGATGGCGTACAGGCGCGCCATCTGCACCACCGCCGCGGTGCCGCCGCGCTTGATGTCCAGCGTGTGGGCGTATTCGCCGCTGCGCTCGAGCACGAATCCGCGGAAGAAGCCCACCGGCGGCTCGCGGAACGTGGCCAGCGCGGCCAGGTGCGTGTGCAGGCGGCGCGAGCCGTGCGCGGACGCCAGCGCGCCAGAGCGCACCCGCACGGCCATGTCCTGCCAGCCCTCGCCGAAACCGAAGACGGCGCGGAAATCGAAAAACACCTGCGCGTTAAGTAGCGCGTCCGGCTTCGGCGCGGTGACCCAGCCGTGGAACGTGCGGCCCCACTCGCTTTCCGTCATCCGCCACTGCGGCGAAGACGCCATCATCTCGCCCGGGCACAACTCCTGACCGGCGCGGGCGAGCCCCTCGCAGACGAACGCGCTGAGCTCGGCAAAGTACTCGCCGTGCTGGGCGGCGTCGTACGCGTCGGCGAGCACGAGCGCGTTGTCTTGGTCGCTGGCCGGGCCCATCTCCCCGCGCGCCTGCGATCCCACCGCCACAAACGCGAACGGCACAGGCGGGGGCCCAAGCTTCTCGACGGCTAAAGTGCCCAACCTCTTCGCCACCGCATCCGCGATCGAGGTGAGCAACCGCTGCGTCTCGGCCGCAGACGCGCCGCGCTCGAAAAACCGCACCGCGACACGTGCCGCGTCACGGTAGGCGCCCTCCAGCTCATCCAGCGACGCCCGTGCCACGTCCGCCGCCAGGTAGATCGGGTCCGCCTGGAGCTGGCGCATGATGTCCGCGGCGGTGACCACGCCCACCACTTGGTTGTCGCCGGCCACCGGCAGGTGGTGGATGCCCAACTCGCTCATGGTCAGCATCGCCTCAAACACCAGCGCGTTGGGTTGAATGGTGCGCACCGGGCTGGTCATCACATCCGCCACGGGCCTAGACGTGTCCACGCCGCCGGCGACCACGCGCGAGCGCATGTCGGCGTCAGTGATGATGCCGGCGACCTCCTGCCCGTCGGTGATGATCAGGCTGCTGATGCCCTCCTCGCCCATCGTGCGGGCGGCCTCGGCGATGCTCACGTGCTTGCCACGCGTCACCGGTTCCCGCCCGGCGAAGATTTCGCGCAGCGGGGTGCGGAGCACATCGGTGGCGCCGCTGTCGCGCACTTCCTCGGCGGCGGCGCGCACGCGGCGCGAAGCAGTTTGGAAGTACCGCCCCATGTCCGGAAATTGCTCCAGCAGCTGGAGGAACGCCTCGCGCGGGAGCATGAGCAGGATGCTGTCTTCCACCGCCTGCATGAGGTAGGCGGACTCGCGCTCGCCCACCAGCGTGGAGTAGCCGAAGTTCAGGCCGGCCTCGCGCCGGTCCAGCAAGAGGTCGTCCTCGCTGACGACGTCCACCGCGCCGGAGCGGATGACATAGAGCGTGTCGTTGGGCTGGCCCACCTCCACCACGGCCTGGCCGCGGCGGACGTAGGTGATGCCCATCTGGGCGGGCAGGGCGCGGAGGGTGGCCTCGGGCAGCGTCGAGAACGGCTCGTGCTGGGCGAGAAAACCGTAGACCTCTTCAAGCTCCACACTCATGGAGCAAGAATATCGTGGCGCGATGCCCGATACCGGCGGTTTTTACTGGTAGCTGACAAACCACGGACGCGGGTTGACGTCGCGGTAGGTCTGCTCCGGGGTAAACGTCGGGAAATCCTCGTCGAAGAAGTTCTTCCACGCCATGAAGAAGTTCGGGTCCAGGCCCTCGCGCAGCACGTTCCAAGTGTCGAACTTCTGCTCCGGGCCGCCGTGGCCGTCGGCGTGCAGGACCCAGGCGAGCTCCGGCTGGCCGGTGACGATGTTTTCGCGGTCGGGGTACATGGCCACGTTGAACTGGTGCAGGATCATCGCCTTCTGCGGCAGGTTGTTGTCGCGGACGAGCTGGGCGAGCCAATCCGCCACCTCGTTGATCTCGCCCGAAGTTGCGCTGCCGATGCGCGACAGCGGCTCCTCGCCCGGGTTGAGCTTCCACTCGGCGTCCAGCGCGAGACCCACGTTCGGGCGCTTGAGCAGCTCCTCGTAGATCTTGGCCTGCTCGAGGAAGCTGCCCTGGCCCGGCTGCAGGTCGATCACGGCGTAGCCGCCAGCATCCACAATGGCGTCGACGTAGGGGACGAGGTCCTCCATCGGCGTTTCGTTGGAGAAGTTGCCGTCGTCGCCCGGCCCGCCGGAGGCAACGGTGGCGATGATCTCGAAGGCGGGGACGACCGGCTCGTCGCTAAACGGCGTGTAGTCCTCGGCGTACTTCTTGGCCAACTCCACCGAGGCCGCCGGATCCTGCTCCCCCATCACGCCCAGATCAGGCCCGTAGGGGTGGCCGTAGAGCGCCACCATGCGGCGGCCCGGGAACACCAGGCCGCCGCCGCCCGGCAGTTCACCGTTGCCTGCGAGCGCCGCACGAGCCTGGAAGTTCTCGTTGTCGCCCCACTGGCGGCCCAGCGCGAGGGTGTCCTGCTCGGTGACCGTGCGCATGCTGTCCGCCGTGGCGCGCGGGTCCGGTGCCGCCAGCACCTGCACGTCCGCACCGGCCGCACGCGCAGTGGCGACGGAGGCGCGCGAGGACAGCGCGGTGGCGAACACCGGCGGCATGGTCAGCTCACTCGGATTCTTTGCCTCCAGCGCGGCGATGGCTGCGGCATCCCCAGCCGGCTCGGCGGAGGCGACCGCCTCAGCTTCCTCTTCGTCGCCCGGCACGTTGATCACGCGCGTGGCGCCCAGGCGCTCGACTTCAGCGTCGACGGCGGCATCGGCGCCGTCGAGACGCACGAGCATCGGCGCCCCGAGCTTGACCGCAATCGCCGCAGCCTTGAGCTGCTGATCGCGCTCCTTGGCGGAGACCACGACGGTCTCCGAAGATTCGAAGAGGCGCTGCGAGACCTCTGCACCGGTGCCGTCGGCGTCCTGGATCACCTCGTCGCCGTTGGTTTCGAGCGCGGCCGGTGCGCCGATCCCGCCCTCCGTGCTGCTGCAGCTGGTCAGAACCAGTGCGGTTGCGGTCAAAACGGCGGGAATCGTGCGGGTCACATGCATGCGCACAACCCTACTTCAGGGCTGCGGCGATCCTGTCACCTACTTCGGCGGTTCGCACCTTCGCATCTCCGCGCTCCGCCACATCGCGCTCGACGGCGTCCTCGATGCGCGCGGCGTTGTCCTCGTCGCCAAGGAAACGCAGCATCATCGCCACCGACAGGATCATCGCGGTGGGGTCCGCGATGCCCTGGCCGACGATGTCCGGGGCGGAGCCGTGCACCGGCTCGAACATGGAGGGGAACTCCTTGGCGGCGTTGATGTTGCCGGAGCTGGCGAGTCCCACGCCACCGGCGACGGCGCCCGCGAGGTCCGTGAGGATGTCGCCGAAGAGGTTGTCGGTGACGATGACGTCGTAGCGCTGCGGGTCCTGGACCATGTAGATCGTCGCAGCGTCGATGTGGTTGTAGTCCACCTCGACCTCCGGGAACTCGGCCGCGACCTCGTCGACGACGCGCTGCCACAGCCCGCCTGCGTTGACCAGCACGTTGGTCTTGTGCACCAGGGTGAGCTTCTTGTGGCGCGTCATCGCCAGCTCGAACGCGTAGCGCACCACGCGCGAAACACCGTGGTAGGTGTTCTGGGAGACCTCGGAGGCCACCTCGTGCTCGGTGCCCTGCCGCAGGGTGCCTCCGTTGCCGGCGTAGAGCCCCTCGGTGCCCTCGCGCACCACCACGAAGTCGATGTCGCCGGGGTTGGCCAGGGGGCTGACTGACGACGGATACAGCCGCGACGGGCGCAGGTTGACGTAGTGGTCCAGCTTGAAGCGCAGCGGCAGCAGCAGGCCGCGCTCCAGCACGCCGGCCGGAACGCGCTCCGGGTCGCCGATCGCGCCGAGCAGGATGGCGTCGTGGTCCTTGAGCGCGTCCAGGTCCGCATCGGTGAGCAGCTCGCCGTTTCGCAGGTAGCGGCGGGCGCCGAGGTCGAACTCGGTGGTCTCCACGTCATCGCGGACTGTGTGCAGGACTTTGAGGCCTTCCGCCATCACTTCCGGGCCGATGCCGTCGCCTGCGAGTACTGCAATTTTCATATTCTGAAACCTTCTTCTCACATAGTAGAAAACAGCCTCAGACTAACACCTCGCGCGGCGCTAGTACGCCGCTTCCGCCTCCCGGATCTGGCCGGCCAGGTCCTCCGATGTGCCGAACTGGCTGCCCAGCGCCACCAGCGGCCGCTCCGCCAAACCTGCCATGGCGAACAACGTCTGCTCGCTGGCACGTGGGTCAGACAGCGGCACAACAGTCACCTCAGCGCCGTAACTGCGCGCATTTGCGACGGACGGAATCGACGACTCCCAGGTGGCAACCACGCGCGGCGCCATGTTCGCGTCGCGGCGGGATTGAATGGGAAACGGCTCGGGCTTCGCCGCGGGCAGCACCACCGGATCCGCCCATTCCGCCCGCAGCCACGTGGGCTCGCGCTGGTACAGCCCGGAGACCGCCCGCACCGCATCCTGCGGGGTGGAAACCGTGCGCTCCTGGTAGCGCAGCGCCGTCATCTGCCCCAGCGCCCGCAGCCCGCCAGGGTCCCGTCGCACGCTCACTGCGCCTGACGACGGCGCGATGGCCACGTCCCCGACCGTGAGCACGTTGACAGTGTGCATATCCGCGATCATCTGCACGTACTCGGCGTGGCGGGCGGGCTCGTACACCATCATCGGCGCGTTTGTGGTCACCGCGATGGACGCCGCGCGCAGCTGCGCCTCAATGGACGCGTCGCTGAGCACCAGCGTTTCCGAGGACGGGAAAAACAGCTTGGTGGTCTTGATGCCCAGCACATCGTCGACGACTTCCGGTTCTTCCGCGAACAGCTTTCCCACGTGCTTGGACTGGTTCACGCCGCGGGCGCGCTCGAGCGGGCTTAACTGCGCCTCGGGCGCACACGACGCCAGCATCGCGGAGGCGGCGAGCACGGCGGCCGCACCCGCGAGAGTTCTCGTTTTCGCCACTTACGCCTCGCCCGGCTCCCAGTCCCGCTCGGCAGCACGGTCCATGGCGTACTCGATCATGCCCACGAAGCGCTCGCGCCTGTCCCTGACAAAGCCTTCCCAGTCGGAGGCGAGAAGGAGCTCCGGATCCATCTCGTGGCCCGCAAGCATTGCGTCGAACTCGTCGTCTTCCAGCAGGGACTTCGACTGCAGGCGGGGCAGGTAGCGCTTCGGCTCGTTGCGCTCGATAACCACGTCGGTGCGCCGCCCCATCGGGGTGCGGTTGAGCACCGATTCGGCCAGCTCCGGGTCATTATCCAGCGCACCGGTGACCGCCAAGTATTCAGTCGGGAACACCTGCCGGAAGCGGGGCTGCAGCTGCCCCACCGTTTCTGCGGTGAAGGGCTCGGCGGTGCGCCAATCGCGTGCGCCGCGCGCCATGAGCAGCGAGTACAGGCCGCGGTAGACGCCGCTGTCCAGTCCGGCGCTGCGCAGGCGGGACTCGACAAACCGCGCGTCCGCCACTGTGCGGGGCAGCTCGTCGGTGTCGCCGCGCACCCACGGGGTCACCTCTGTCACGTCCAGGCCAATGCGGATGGTGGGCGCATGAGAGCCGTACAGCTCGCCGAACACGCCGCACCAGAACCATCGGTTGAGCCTGTCAGCCGCCTCCTTGTGCTCCAGTGCGCCAGGCTCGTCCGCCAGACGCGCCAGGATCACCGCGAGCGGAATCAGCTGCGCCGGGTAGGGCACCTGATCAGCCGCAACCACACGGCGCTCCTCCAAAAACGCCGCGGCGGCAAGGAAGCCGTCCAGCATCTCGCCTGCGTGGGCCCGGTACTGCTCCAGCGAAATGTCCAGAATATCGCCGCGGTGGCCACGCGCCTGTCCCCTCCTGCTGGTCAGCAGCAGCGACAGCGCGCGCAGGAACTCCACGCGGCCCACGCTGTCCAGCACAGGGTGTTCGCGCAGCTTGCGCTCCGTGTCACGCCAGCGCTCCGCCAGCACGAACGACGGATCCTCGGAAGCGAAGACCGCGGTGAGCAGCTCGAAGACGTCCATCTGCACGCCGGCGGAATTGGCGAACGCGAAGATCTGGCCGACGCCCGCCTGCGTGGTTTCGCGGTCCACGCGGATCACCGGCACGTCGTAAGCCGAGAGCCCCCGCATGACCTGGTTGACAAAGCGTTTAACCGCGCCTCGCAGCTGCTCGTCCTCGGTGTTCGCGGCCATGTCCACGAGCAAGTCGTTGCCCTCCGGCCACAGCAGCATGCTCACCGGGATGACTCCGTTATTTATATAGGCCTCGCGCGAATTCAGGTCGCCGTCGACGCCCGGGCCAAAGTGGGAGCGCACCTGCCCCTGCTCGTCCACTGCGAACAGGGCCTCCACCGGCATCGGGTCCGCGGACGCCGCGGCGCGCACGTCCACCATGAAGCGGCGGCGGATCGGCCGGCCCAGGTAATCCACGGTGCGGACCTCGCCGTCTTTTTTAAATGCCTGGTAGAGCGAGGTCAGGCGCTGCTGGCCGTCCAGAAGCAGAAGCCCGGGAGCCACGCCGTGCACCTCCACACCTTCGAGCGGGCGCGGCTTGAAGCGCTGTTCCGTGTTGCGCGTGTCAAGGGCAAGGAAGGAGCCCACCGGGTAGCCGCGCAGCACCGACGTCACCAGCGTGCGGACTCTGTCGACGTCCCACAGATACTCGCGCTGGAAATCGGGCAGCTGCAGCTCTCCCCGCCCCGCGCGGGAAAACAAGTCCTTGAGTGAGTAGCTCGGCGTGGTGAAACCCATGGCACCAAAGCGTAGTGCAGTTTCAGCACACCTTCTCGTGACCGATGTGCTCGGGCAGCTCAATCTGCACCGTCGCATGCTCTACCCCGAGCTGCGCCAGGGTGACCTGCACCCGGTCCAGCAGCTGGTCCCGGTCCACCCCGGGGGCCGCCACCACGTGCACTGTGGCCAGCACGCTCACCCCGTCCAGCGACCACAGGTGCAGGTCGTGCGTGTCCATCGCCCCTTCGACCTGCCTCAACGCGTGCTCCACCTCGTCTGCGTCGAAGCCTGCCGGCACGTGTTCCAGCATCACGCGGGCGGAACGCACCATCAGCTGCCACGCCCGCGGCAGCACGAGCGCCGCGATGACCAGAGAGGCGACCACATCCGCTCCGGTAAACCCGGTCAGCGAGATCACCGCGCCTGCCGCGAGCACCGCGACCGAGCCGAACATGTCCACCAGCACGTGCAGGTACGCGCCCTGCACGTTAATGGAGCCCTCCCGGTGGCGCGAGAGCACCCACGCCGAGGCCGCATTGGCAAGCAGACCGATCACTGCGATCACCATCATCGGTGCCGTCTCCACCGGCTGCGGGTCGCGCAGTCTGCGCACCGCCTCCACCACGATCCAGACGGAGATGCTCAACACCGCCACCGCGTTAATCAGGGCGGCGAGCACTTCCACACGCCGGTTGCCATAGGTGGCGGTCGCGGATGCTGCCTTTTGGCCGACGATGATGGCGATGAGGGAGATGATCAACCCCGCGGCGTCGGAAAGCATGTGCATCGCGTCCGCGAGCAACGCCATCGATCCAGAGAGCAACCCGCCGACAACCTCCGCGACAAACACCGTGCCGGTGATCGCGAGCGCGGCGGCCAGCGCCCGCAGCGGTGTGCCGTGGGCGGGGCCGTGGTCGTGGTGTGCGTGATCGTGCATCGTCGGTTCCCTTCGCATTGCCTATCGACGACCTACGGTATACGCCGTTTCCCTTAATGACAACTAAATGAAAACCGTTCCTTGACGCCACCACTACCCCGCCAGCGCAGGGGAAACGCCGCAGACTTTGAGACGTGTAGCACACATCCCATCACGCCGCTTGCGAAAGTTTTGTTACAGTGGGCGATCGTTCACCGTGGATGCTGGCGTAGCCCTGCGTCCAACGGAGACGTTATGCCAGCACTTGTGTTAGCACGAAAGGAATTTACAATGAACAACCCTATCGACCCGAAGCGTAACCCGAAGGACTTTGCCAAGAACGCTAAGGACTTCGGCGAGGACAAGATCCACGACGCCCAGGACAAGCTCCACGGCGCTAAGGAGTTCGGCCAGGACAAGCTGAACGACCTTCGCGGCCGCGGCGATGTCGACGGCGTCAAGGAAGTTAAGGACGCTAACGTCGACCGCTCCAACGTCGAGCGCGTCAATGTGGACCGCACCAACGTCGAGCCGGAGAAGGACGTCCGCGTTGAGCGCACCACCACCGAGCGCACCGCTACCACCCCGGCTCGTTCCACCTCCGGTTCCACCGCGGTGACCGAAGAGGGCAACACCGGCAGCGGCTGGTGGAAGTGGCTGCTCGGCGCGCTGGTCGCCCTGCTGCTGCTGTGGCTGCTGTGGTCCCTGTTCTCCGGCGACAACGGCGAGGGTGAGACCGTCACCTCCACCACCACCGCCGCAACCGAGGTCATCTCCGAGACCACCACCCTTGACGGCGCTGAGGAGTCCGCCGCAACTGGCGCTGCCGATGCCGCAGACGAGACGGTCACCGAGACCAACATCGTCGACGAGATCACCGAGACCCTGGCACCGGAGGGCGCTCCGGAGGGTGCTGCAGCGACCAACTAGTCGTTCGCACAACTCACCCCGCGTCTCCCGCAATCGGGAGTGCGGGGTTTTCTCATGCGGGACTGCTGCGGGACCGCGCACGAAAAACGCGGCGGAGACCTAAGGCCTCCGCCGCGTTTGCGCTGCTGGTTTAGCGGGCGGTATCGGTGAGCGGGTTCTTCACCCAGCTCATCATGTCACGCAGCTCTTCACCTGTCTTCTCAATTGGGTGCTGGGACAGCTTGTCGCGCAGCCCCTCGAGCTCCTTGTTACCGCCTTCGACGTTGGCGACGAGGCGCTTGGTGAAGCTGCCGGACTGAATGTCCTTGAGCACCTCGCGCATGCGGTCCTTCGCACCTTCGTCGATGATGCGCGGGCCAGACAGGTAGCCGCCAAACTCCGCAGTGTCGGAGATGGAGTAGTTCATGTTGGCCAGGCCGCCTTCGTAGATCAGATCCACGATCAGCTTCATCTCGTGCAGGCACTCGAAGTAGGCCATCTCGGGCTCGTAGCCGGCCTCGGTGAGCACCTCGAAGCCCGACATAATCAGGCTCTCCAGGCCGCCGCAGAGCACGGCCTGCTCGCCGAACAGGTCGGTAACGGTCTCCGCTTCGAAGGTGGTCGGGATGACGCCCGCGCGGGCGCCGCCGATTGCCGCGGCGTATGACAGCGCGAGCTCCTTGCCGTTGCCCTGCGGGTCCTGCTCCACAGCGATCAGCGCCGGCACGCCCTTGCCGTCGACGAACGTGCGGCGGACCAGGTGGCCCGGGCCCTTCGGCGCGACCATGGCGACGGTGATGTTGTCCGCCGGCTTGATCAGTTCGAAGTGGATGTTCAGGCCGTGGCCGAAGAACAGCGCATCGCCAGCCTTGAGATTCGGCTCGATGTCTTCGGTGAAGATCTTGGCCTGGGAGGTGTCCGGGGCCAGCAGCATGATCACGTCGGCCCACTCGGCGGCCTCCGCGTTGGTCTTGACCTCGAAGCCGGCTTCGCGCGCCTTGTCGGCGGACTTGGAGCCTTCGCGCAGGCCGACGACCACCTCGACACCGGACTCGCGCAGGTTCTGCGCGTGCGCGTGGCCCTGGGAGCCGTAGCCGATGATGGCGACCTTCTTCGCCTGGATCAGGGACAGGTCTGCGTCGTTGTCGTAGAGCACGTCGATTGCCATGTGTACGTCACTTCCTTCATTCTGTGAGACGGTCATTTCACATTATGACACAACCGTCCCGGGTTTTTAAGATTTACTCGGACTTTGCCATCGTTTTTGCGCCGCGCGAGAGCGCCACCGAGCCGGAGCGCGCCAATTCGCGGATGCCGAAGGAGTCCATCACCTCAAGAAACGCTTTGAGCTTGGCGGAATTGCCCGTGGCCTCGATGATCACGGAGTCCACCGCCACGTCGATCACGCGGGCGCGGAATAGGTTGGCGGCGTCCACCACCTGCGGGCGGGTCAGGTTGTCCGCGTTGACCTTCACCAGGAGCAGCTGGCGGCCAACCGACGTGGCGTCGTCAAGCTCGAGCACCTTGTGCACCTGGATGAGCTTGTACAGCTGCTTGGTGATCTGCTCGACGGAGTGCGGCGTGGCGTCGACGACGACGGTGAGGCGGTTGATGCCCTCCTTCGCCGTCTTTGCGGAGACGAGGGAGACCAGGTTGTAGCCGCGGCGGGTAAACAGCGCGGTGACGCGGGTGATGATGCCGTCGACGTCGTCGACGAGCACCGACAGCGTGTGGCGGGTGATCGGTTCGGGCTGTGCCATGGTTAGTTTCCCTCCTGGTCGAGCGCTTCGATGGTGTCGTTGATGGTCTCCGGCGACTCCGCCGCAGACTCCTCCTCGCCGAAGAACGGGCGCATGCCGCGCGCGTACTCGATGTCGGAGTTGGAGGTGCCCGCCGCGATCATCGGCCACACCTGCGCGTCCTCGCCGACAACGAACTCGACCACCACCGGGCGGTCGTTGATCTCGTGGGCGCGCTGGATCGCCTCTTCCACCTCGTCGGCGGACGTGACGCGGAACGACACCGCGCCGAGCGCCTCGGACAACTTCACAAAGTCGGGGACGTAGACCTCGCCGCCGAGCTTGGTGTGCGAGTAGTGCCCGTCGTAGAACAGGGTCTGCCACTGGCGCACCATGCCCAGGTTGCCGTTGTTGATCAGGGCCACCTTGATCGGGAACCCCTCGAGGGCGGCGGTGGTGAGCTCCTGGTTGGTCATCTGGAAACAGCCGTCGCCGTCGATGGCCCAGACCTCTTTATCCGGCATCGCCGCTTTCGCGCCCAGCGCCGCCGGGATGGAAAAGCCCATCGTGCCGGCGCCGCCGGAATTGATCCAGTGGCGCGGCTTGTCGTAATCGATGAACTGGGCGGCCCACATCTGGTGCTGGCCCACGCCCGAGACGTAGATCGCGTCCGGGCCCGCGGTCTTCGACAGGGTCTCCAGGACGAACTGGGGTGCAAGGGTGCCGTCGGTGTGCTCCTCGTAGCCGCGCGGGAAGCGCTTCTTCAAGTCAGCCAGGCGGTCGATCCACGGCTCGATGCTGGGCGCTTTGACCTTACCTTTGTCGTCGAAGTAGTCGGTGAGCTCGGACAGCACCCGCTTGGCGTCGCCGACGATCGGCACGTCAACCGGGCGGATCTTGCCCACCTCTGCCGGGTCGATGTCGGCGTGGATGACCTTCGCGTGCGGCGCGAAGGTGTCGGTGTCGCCGGTGACGCGGTCGTCGAAACGCGCGCCGATTGCGATGAGCAGGTCGGACTCCTGGAACGCGCCCACGGCCGGGACGGTGCCGTGCATGCCGGGCATACCCAGGTAGAGCGGGTGGTCCTGCGGGAACGCGCCGAGTGCCATCAGGGTGGTCACCACCGGGATGCCCGTAGCCTCCACGAACTTGGCCAGCTGCTTGTGCGCGTTCGCCTTGACCACGCCGCCGCCGATGTAGAGCACCGGGCGCTTCGCCTTCGAGATCATCTTCGCGGCCTGCGCGATCTGGCGGTTGTGTGGCTTCGTGTTCGGCTTGTAGCCCGGCAGGTCCACCTTCGGCGGCCACGCGAACTCGATCTCCGCGTTCTGCACGTCCTTCGGGATGTCCACCAGCACCGGGCCGGGGCGGCCGGTCGAGGCGATGTGGAACGCCGCGGCGATTGCGCTGGGGATCTCCTCCGCCTTGGACACCATGAGGTTGTGCTTGGTAATCGGCATGGTCACGCCGCGGATGTCCGCCTCTTGGAACGCGTCGGTGCCCAACAGCGGCGAACCGACCTGGCCGGTGATGGCCACCATCGGCACCGAATCCAGGTAAGCGTCCGCGATCGGGGTGACCAGGTTGGTCGCGCCCGGGCCGGAGGTGGCGATGCACACGCCCACGTTGCCGGAGGCCACCGCGTAGCCTTCCGCGGCGTGTCCTGCACCTTGCTCGTGGCGCACGAGCACGTGGCGCAGTTTCTCGGCGCGGAACAGCGCGTCGTACAGCGGGAGCACTGCACCACCGGGCAGACCGAACACGATCTCGGTGCCCAGTTCCTCGAGGCTGCGCACGACGGCGTCCGCACCCGTCATGCGTTCGGGCTTTCGTTTCTCTGAAGCTGCCACGTGAAGGCTCCTTGTTAGCTCGACTCTGCTTGTCATCGCGATCTCATACAACAAAAGCCCCCGGCGAGCGTCTGCTCTCGAGGGCGCTTGGTGTGTGTCAGCGGCGTGTAAAACGCACCCGCTACGGCAAGCGCCGTCGGGAGAGAATAATTACAAGTCGCTCGTTGATCACGATTCAAAACTGTAGTGGCACAGGCAACTCCGCGGGAGTTTTTATTCAAGTATTTAAATTGCGGGCTATTGCCTATCGACGTACCAAAGGTGACTACCATCCCGAACTATGACTGACACGCCGGAGCACACCCAGCACGTTTTCAAGCCGACGCGCGAGCACATCCTCGCCATCGTGCTCGCCACCGGCATCGCCCTGATGGGCATCCTCTGGGCGCCGAAGTACCTGGCCTGGCTACTGATCTTCCCCGCCATCTGGCTGGCGTGGGTGCTGGCCTCCTCCACCACCGTGGACGAGCGCGGCATCACCGCCAAGTACCTCGTGCGCAAGAACACCACCCTGCCGTGGCGCGACCTGAAAGGCCTCGCCTTCAAGGGCTCCGCCGTCAACGCGGTAACTGTCGACGGCGCGGAGCACCCGCTGCCCGGCGTGACCTTCAATTCCCTGCCCGACCTGGCCGAGGCCTCCAACGGCCGCATCACCGACGTGATCACCGCAGCCCAGGAGGCTGCCGACGGCAAGTACGAAATCATCGACAAGGGCGGCCACAAGGTTCTGCTCTCCCGCGAAGAGTACGACGCCTACGTTGCCGAGCACCCGGATCTGCCAGGCCCGCGCCCGTCCGCGCCTAAGACTTCCCCAGATAATAAGGAGTAAATTCCGTGATCCCACTTCGCTCACGCGTCACCACCATCGGCCGCCAGGCCGCAGGCGCCCGCGCGCTGTGGCGCGCCACCGGCACCGGCGAAAACGAGTTTGGCAAGCCGATCGTGGCCATCGTGAACTCCTACACCCAGTTCGTGCCAGGGCACGTGCACCTGAAAGAGGTAGGCGACATCGTCGCGGAAGCCGTGCGCGCCGCCGGCGGCGTGCCCAAGGAGTTCAACACCATCGCCGTCGACGACGGCATCGCCATGGGGCACTCCGGCATGCTGTACTCCCTGCCGTCGCGCGAGATCATCACCGACTCCGTGGAGTACATGGTCAACGCCCACACCGTGGACGCCATGGTCTGCATCTCCAACTGCGACAAGATCACACCGGGCATGCTCAACGCCGCGATGCGCCTGAACATCCCTGCCGTGTTCGTCTCCGGCGGCCCCATGGAGGCCGGCAAGGCGTTCTCCGTCGGCGGGGTGACCAAGCCGAAGTCCGACCTCATCGACGCGATCACGCTGTCCGCCAACGACGACGTGTCCGACGACGAGCTCGACGCCATCGCCAACAACGCCTGCCCCACCTGCGGTTCCTGCTCCGGCATGTTCACCGCCAACTCCATGAACTGCCTCACAGAGGCGCTCGGCCTGTCCCTGCCGGGCAACGGCACCACCCTGGCCACTCACACTGCGCGCCGCGAACTGTTTGAAAAGGCCGGCCGCACCGTCATGGAGCTGTGCGAGCGCTACTACGGCCAGGGGGACGAATCCGTCCTGCCGCGCAACGTGGCCAACGTCCACGCCTTCCGCAACGCTATGGCGCTGGACATGGCCATGGGCGGCTCCACCAACACCATCCTGCACATCCTCGCCGCAGCCCAAGAGGGCGAGATCGACTTCGACCTGCACGACATCGACGAGCTGTCCCACCAGATCCCGTGCCTGTCCAAGGTCGCGCCCAACGGCGAGGCCCACGTCGAGGACGTCCACCGCGCCGGCGGCATCCCGGCGATTCTAGGCGAGCTCAACCGCGCAGGTTTGCTGCATACGGATGTGCACTCGATCGCGTATCCGTCGTTAAGCGAATGGCTCTCCGACTGGGACATCCGCGGCGGGGCCGCCACCGAGGAGGCGCTCGAGCTGTACCACGCCGCCCCCGGCGGCGAGCGCACCACGAAGGCGTTCTCCCAGAGCGCGCGCTGGGCCGAGCTGGACACGGACGCGGCAAACGGCGTCATCCACGACGTCGAGCACCCCTTCACCTCCGACGGCGGCCTGGTGGTGCTGCGCGGCAACCTCGCGCCCGACGGCGCGATTTTGAAGACCGCCGGCGTGGAAGAAGGACTGTGGGAGTTCACCGGTCCTGCACGCGTGGTCGACTCGCAGGAGCAGGCCGTTTCCATGATCCTCAACCGCGAGGTGCTCGAGGGCGAGGTCGTGGTCATCCGCTACGAGGGCCCCGCGGGCGGGCCGGGCATGCAGGAGATGCTGCACCCGACCTCGTTCTTGAAGGGCGCCGGCCTGGGCAAGAAGTGCGCCCTGATCACGGACGGTCGCTTCTCCGGCGGCACCTCCGGGCTTTCCATCGGCCACATCTCCCCCGAGGCTGCGGCCGGCGGCCTGATCGGCCTGATCGAAGACGGCGACACAATCTCCATCTCCGTGTCCAACCGCGAGCTGAAGCTCGACGTGGACGAGGCGGAGCTGGAAAAGCGCCGCGAAGCGATGGAAGCCTCCGACAACCCCTGGACGCCGAACCGCGTCCGTGAGGTGTCGAAGGCTTTGCGTGCGTACGCGAAGATGGCCACCAGCGCCGACAAGGGCGCCGTGCGCCAGGTGGACTAACTAGGTGACCGGGTTGATGCCGGTGCCGAACCACCACATCAGCCCGGCTGCCGCGAGGCCGAGCAGCGCGCAGATCCAGCTGGAAACCAGCGGCCGCTTGGCCCAGCCGCGCGACGCGTCGACGCCGTAGCGGCCCGGGCCGGTGAACTGCACCACCAGGGACGCAGCCAGCAGCATGACCGGCACCCAGGTCTCCGGGGTCCAGGCGAAAACGTTGAAACCGTCCGGCTGTTCAGTAAACGCGTGCAGCGCCATGAAGCCGGTCACGGCGATGGCGACCAGCGCCGCAACCGGGGTGAGCAGACCCAGCACCAGGAACACGCCGGCGGCCAGCTCCAGGGTGGGCACGACAACGGCAAGGCCGGAGCCGTACGGGTAATCCGCGTAAGCGCTCTCTAGCCCGGAGATGCCCTCGTTGCCGCCGAGGCGGAAGAAGGTGCCCACAGAGTCGATGATCAAAAACGCGCCGAGGAACAGGCGCATCAAGAACAGGCCGAAGTCCGTGGTGCCGCGGCGGGTCGCGTCCTCCACCACGACCGGCTCTGCGGTCTCGGCGTAGACCGGGTCAGCCGCACCGGTAGTGTCGGCGGTGTACGCTGGCGTGGCATAGGCCGGATCGCGGTCCACGGCCACCGTCTCGTTGGCGCTTTCAAACGAGGTGGTCTCCGGCGCCTGTGGAATCAGCGGGCCGTTGTTCTGCTCGCCGCGCGGGAAAATCTCCGTCGGGGCGGCCTTGCCCGTGCGGGTGTACAGGCCGTCCGAGGCGCTCCTCGCGTCGCCGGTGTACTCCGGCACCTCGGAAGAATCCAGGTTCGTCAGGTCATTTTGCTCGTTGGGGGTGAGGTCACGTGGGTTGTTAGCCATGCCAACAAATGTATGCGAAAGCGCTGTCTGATCCTTGGTAACGCGCCGTTGAAACAGCAAATCCGAGCCTGTGCGCTGCGCTGTTGACAGTGGGAACCTGTGGTCGTCGGTTAGCAATGGCCTTGTAATGGTGTTACCCTCGGCTCCGCTCTTTTTCTAGATTTCTTTGAGGAAAATTATGGGTAAAACCTTTAAAATCGCCCTTGCGCTTGTGGGCCTCACGGTCGGCGCGGGCTTCGCATCCGGCCAGGAGGTGATCCAGTACTTCCTGTCATTCGGTTACTGGGGCATCCTCGGCGCCGCGGTGGCCGGCACCGCCATCGCTGTGTTCAGCGGCTGGGTCTACCAGCTCGGCTCCTACTACCTGGCAGACAACCACAGTGTGGTCTTCCGCAGCGTGTCCAGACCATGGCTGGCCAAGTACATGGACATCACCACCATGTTCACGTTGTTCTGCATCGGCTTTGTCATGGTCGCCGGCGCCGGCGCCAACTTGGAGCAGCAGTTCGGCTTCCCCACCTGGGTTGGCTCGGCCATCATGGTCGTGCTGCTTTTGCTCTCCGGGCTTCTCGACGTTGACCGTCTCACCAGCGTGATCTCCTTTATCACGCCGCTGCTGATCATCTGCCTGCTCGGCGCATTCGTGATCACGCTGATGAACATCCCGGACGACTTCGGCTACATCAACGAGATCGCCCAGACCAACCCGCACGCATCCGGCACCTTCGACAACTGGCTGATCACCGCGCTGAACTACGCCACGCTGGTGATGATCATGGACACCTCCATGATGCTCGTCTTCGCCGGCTCCCACATGAACCCGGCCAAGACCGGCAAGGGCGGCCTGCTCGGCGGCATCATGTTCGCGGTGCTGCTGATGATCCTGGTGTTCATCCTGTTCTGCAACATGGAAAACGTCATGGACGCCGACCTGCCGCTGCTGAAGGTCTTCGACACCATGCACCCGGCCGTGGGCGTGTTCGTGTCCATCGTGATCTACCTGATGATCTACAACACCGCCGTTGGCCTCTTCTACGCCCTCGGCCGCCGCCTGAGCAACGACAAGCCGGGCAAGTTCCGCGTCTACTACGGCATCGTCGTGCTGGTCGGCTTCGCGCTGTCCTTCATCGGCTTCGCCGACCTGGTCGGCTGGGTCTACCCGGTCCTGGGCTACCTGGGCCTCGTGCTGGGCATCGTCATGGGCGTTGCCTGGTTCCGCGACCGCAAGAACATCCAGGACGAGACGGGCCGCCGCGAGCGCCTCGCCGAGCTCGCCGGCAGCCAGCTGGACCCCGAGAGCTCGGATCTCACCGGCGCGGAGCGCAACGAGGTCGACGAACTGACCTCCGACTCCAACGTCGGCGGCAGCGAGCTGTGGCAGTCCGTACAGGAGGAAGTGGCGGCTGACATGCACGCCGACTCCTCCAGCGACTTCGACATCAAGACCGTCCCGGCCCTGGACCCCGAGTCCGACTCCTACGCCGGCGCTCCGGATTCCCAGGGCGAGAAGATCCACTGGGAGGCGTACGAGGAGATGTACAAGACGGGCGAGTTCCCCGCCGTCAAGCCTGAGGACAAGTAAGCACTTTTCGCTTTACGACGTCCCGCTTCGCCCCGGCCAACGCACTGTTGGCCGGGGTTTTGCGTTGCTGGAATCCACGGCAACAACGCCGAAACCCCGACCAACAACGCCGAAACCGGCTACCTACATCCGGCTACCAGGCGGAAAATCCACAGGTAGCCGGTTCTAGGTAGCCGGTTTCGTGGCGGGTTAGTGAAGTTAGACGCTACTCCGCGAGCTTCTTCGCGATGAGCTGGTTGACCTGCCCCGGATCGGCCTTGCCCTGGGTCGCCTTCATCACGGCGCCGACGATGGCGCCGGTGACCTTCTTGTTGCCGGCGCGGTACTTCTCCACGATGTCCGGGTTGGCAGCCAGCGCCTCGTCGACGGCCTTCTCAATGGCGCCGTCGTCGCGCACGACCTCGAGGCCGCGCGCGGCGACTACCTCGTCGACAGAACCCTCGCCGGCGATGACGCCGTCGATGGCCTGGCGGCCCAGCTTGGTGGTCAGCTTGCCTTCCTTGACCAGCTCGACCACGCGGGCGACGTCGGCCGGGGTGACGCCGAGCGCGTCGAGGTCTTTGCCGGCCTCGTTGGCCTTGCCGTTGATGTAGGAAACCCACCATGCGCGGGCCTCATCCGGCGTGGCACCGGCTTCGACGGTGTCCACGATCAGGTCGAGCGCACCGGCGTTGACCAGGTCGCGGAACTCCTTCTCCGGCAGCTGCCACTCCTCCTGGATGCGTGCGCGGCGCACCCACGGCAGCTCCGGCAGGGTCGCGCGAATCTCCTCGACCCACTCCGGCTTCGCGATCACCGGCGGCAGATCCGGGTCGTTGAAGTAGCGGTAGTCGGAAGCCTCTTCCTTCGGGCGGCCCTTGGAGGTGGTGCCGTCCTTCTCCTGGTAGTGGCGGGTCTCCTGCACCACTTCCCCGCCGTCTTGCAGCACGGCGGCCTGGCGCTGCATCTCGAAGCGCACGGCCTGCTCCACGGACTTCAGGGAGTTGATGTTCTTCGTCTCGGTGCGGGTGCCGAACTTTTCCTGGCCGACCGGGCGCAGGGACACGTTGGCGTCGCAACGCATGCTGCCCTGGTCCATGCGGGCGTCGGAGACGCCGAGGGCCTTGACCAGCTCGCGCAGCGCGCCCACGTAGGCCTTCGCCACCTCAGGTGCGCGCTCGCCGGCGCCGATGATCGGCTTAGTCACGATCTCGATCAGCGGGATGCCGGCGCGGTTGCAGTCCACAAGCGACGCGGTCGCGCCGGTGATGCGGCCGGAGGCAGAACCCAGGTGGGTGAGCTTGCCGGTGTCTTCCTCCATGTGCGCGCGCTCGATCTCCACGCGCCACTCGGTGCCGTCCTCGAGCACGACGTCCAGGTAGCCGTCGTAGGCGATTGGCTCGTCGTACTGGGAGATCTGGTAGTTCTTCGGCTGGTCCGGGTAGAAGTAGTTCTTGCGCGCAAACCGCGAGGACTCGGCGATCTTGCAGTTCAGCGCCAGGCCGATCTTGATGGCCCACTCCACGCCCTTGGCGTTGACCACCGGCAGCGCGCCCGGCAGCCCGAGCGAGACCGGGTCGATGTTGGTGTTCGGCTCCGCGCCGAAGTGGGCGGAGGAGGTGGAGAACATCTTCGTCTCGGTGGCGAGCTCGACGTGCACCTCAAGGCCCATCACGGGGTCGTACTTTTCCAGTACTTCGTCGTAATCCATCAGGTCGTACGCAGTCATGCGCATCAGTCTACTGCCCCGCCCCGCGCACCCGCGCTACAGCTCGCCGCGCCGCCGCACCCACACAAATGCGGCTGTCTTCTCGCGGCCTACAGCGAGCGCATTGCCTATCGACGGCCCATTGCCCACGTGCACCGTCCCCCACAATGTGTCGCCGGTTTGGGCCGGTAGGACGTCGCAAAGCAACTGCATCGCCGCCGGTGCGAGGCCGCGTCCGCGAGCATTGTCGTCGAGGAGGAATTCGTAGACCTGGAATCCGCGCATGCCGTTTGCGTCGTCGCGGGCTGCGGCGATGATGCCCGCGCGCTGCCCGTCCACCTCGATTTCGCGCAGCGCGCCCGTGTCCGCGCAGCGTTGCAGTTGCTCCAGAGTTGCGGCCTCCGTCCAGGTGCGCACCTCGGGCAACTGCTTTGCGACGTTGCCGAGCACCTCGTCGGCATATCCTGCCGTCTCCGCGGAGTCCGCCGGGGTAAGGCGCACGCGTTCGTGTTGCGGGCGACGCGGTTTCCGCCGCAGCCCGGAGACGAGCCCGGCGATGATCCACTGGTCGATGTCCGCGTCCTCCGGCGGGTTCGGCAGCTCGAAGCGGATGGCCAGCGGGCCGAAGTCCGCGAACTCGCGGTGCAGATGCTCGGCGTACGCGTCTAGGAGAGCGAGCTGCGGCGGCACCGACGTGGCGACGACGTGCACGAACGGCTTTTCCGGGTCCAGCCCCAAAAAGCGGATCCCGGCGACGCACCAGTGCCCGTCCGCAAACTCCACGCGCCGGTTCGCCCACGCCAGAGGGTCGGACATGTCCGGCCCGCCGAGGGGTTTCAGATGGTCGCGGAAGCCAGCGCCGAAGTCCACGTCGGCAGTGTGCTCGGCCTGCGGGCGCATCTCCTTCACCGCGAGCTCACGCCGCTGGTCTGCGGTGTACCACTCGCGTAGCTGTTGAGGCATCCACGCCTCGTAGGCGTTAGTCATCTGGTCAAGCAGACTCATGCGATCACCCTAGCCACTCCCCGCACATATAGGACCCCGATGCGAACGAGAGAGGGTTTCCCTATGCTGGCTCAAGTGAATTTCCCCGATTTTTCTGACAAAAACACCCGCACCGGCACCATAGGGATCGTCGCCGTCGGAGCGCTCATCTTGGCGGCACCATTCGTGGCCCAGGCAGCGGCGGAGGGAGGCGAGCCCGCCACCACGGAGGTGTCCGCTGGTGGCGTCACACTGCGCGACGCGGACGGCGCTCCTCTACAGTGCACCCAGACTGCTGCCGCCGACAGTGCGGGTGACGGCACCGGCACGTGGGTGTGGGACTGTGACGGCACGAAAATCCAGCTGCGCACCGACTACACCATGACCGACGAGGCCGAGCGCGCCAACGCGGTCACGCGCATGTACTGGCTGGCAGCAGACGGCGAGCGAATCGACACGGACGAGCTCGATCAGCCAGCGCCCGGGGTGTACGCGGTGCACCGCAACGACATTTCCGTCGCCGCCGTCGAACGCGGTGACCTCACGGTGTACGTGGCAACGGCTCTCGCCGCCGGCCAAGAGATCGTCGAGCGTCTAGTCGAAGAGGAGGCCCGGTAGTGCAGAAGAACCGTATTTTCCAAGGCATCGCTGGCCTGGTCATCCTCGCGGGCGTGGCGCGCTACGTCTACGCGCTCACCCAGGTGCCGTGGACGCCCGCGTTCGGCGCTGCAGCGGCGGCATTCGTCCTCATTTCTGTCGCGGTGGCGTGGCTCCTTTTGCACCGCCACCCAGGACGGCCTGAGAATCCGTGGTGGCTGCCAGTCGGCATGATTGCCGCGGCGGGCTTGTGCGGCGTAGTGCCCTTCGTCAACTCCGCGTACCTCGCCGCGGCGCAGGAGCTGCCCGACGCTGTTACGTACCTGTTTTCCTCGATTCCGGAGGAGACTGCCAAACTACTGGCTGCGTTCCTTGTCATCGCCGCTTTCGCGCCGGTGCGCCGGCCCGTCGAGGCAGCCGTGGTCGGCATGGCCATCGGCGCGGGATACACCGTCGCCGAGACCGTGAACAATTCCGCGATCGCGGCGGCGCTAGATCTGCAGTCCGAGTACTACGACGGTGTCGCGTCAATGCTCGTAATGGTTGTCACGGGCCCGTTCTCGCACGCCGTGTACACCGGTCTGGCGGCGTGGGGCCTCGGCCAATTCCTGTGCCGCACCGATCAGCCTCTCGGCTGGCGCGTGTCGCGGCTCATCGGTTGGTTCCTCCTCGCCGCCGCGATCCACGGGGCGTTCAACGCCTCCAAAGAGCTTCCCGGTGTCGCGAGTCTCTTCGGCTCGATCGCGATCACGATCTTGCTGTGGGGGCTGTTGATCTGGCTCTACCGCCGCTCCCGAGCCGTCGCCTCCCACACCTCGCGGTAGCTCTCCGCGAGCGTGACCACCGTCTCGTGCGCATTGAGCCCGCTGGGGTTGCCCACCACCCACACCGGCACGCCGGCGAGGGTCTCGGGCTGGAGGCCGCGGGTGGCCTTTGGTCGTCGATAGGCATCGCGGTACGCCCCGATGCCTGCGAACATGACGGCAGTGGGCTGATGCTTCTCGACGACACTCCGCACGACCTCGCCTCCCTCAACCAACTCCGCCTTGGTCAGGTCGGACGCCTTCGGCGTCATGCGGTTCACCAGATTGGTGAACCCGATGCCGAGCTCGGCGAGCATGGCCGCGTCCTTGTCGGACAGCCCCTCGTTGGCGTGGACGCGGTAGGGCGTGATGCCCGCGGCCTCGAGCGCCGGCCAGAAGCGGTTACCCGGGAACGCGAACGGCGCGTCCACCTCCTCGGTGAGGCGGCCGGGGTTGATGCCGACGACGAGCAGACGGCAGGGGTCCGGGATACGGTCGTGCATGTCTTCCGACCCTACTGGGCTGGCCTCCCAGGTCGCCGGCTTTGTAAAAGTCGGCAGAACACGGCCCCTAGATGCAAGTCCCCCAAGGTCGCCGGCGGCACCCTCGCCGACTTTTACAAACCTGCCTACGTGAACATGGCCTTCGCGGTGGTGTAGCGGTGCTCCGGCACGGTCTTGAGCTGCGCGACGGCGTCCTCGAGCGCCACGAGTTCGATGTCCTCGCCGTGCAGCGCCACGCAGGTGCCGTACTTGCCCTCGTGGGCGGCGCGGGCGGCGTGGACGCCGTAGCGGGTGGCCAGCACGCGGTCGTAGGCGGTTGGCGTGCCGCCTCGCTGGGTGTGGCCGAGCACGGTGGTGCGCACGTCGTAGCCCAAGCGCTTCTTCACCTCGTCGCCGATGATCTGGCCCATGCCGTTGAAGGTCTTGTGGCCGAACTCGTCTTCCTCGCCCAGCCCGGCATCCATGGTGCCTTCCTTAGGCGTCGCGCCCTCGGCGACGACGATGATGCCGTACTTCTCCCCCATCTGGAAGCGGCGCTCCATGGCCTTGCAGATCTCGGCGATGTCGAACGGCTCCTCCGGGATCACGGTGTAGTGGGCGCCGCCGGCCATGCCGGCGTGGAGGGCGATCCAGCCGACGTGGCGGCCCATCACCTCAACGATGAGGATGCGGTTGTGGGACTCGGCCGTGGTGTGCAACCGGTCGATGGCGTCGGTGGCGACGGACACGGCGGTGTCGAAGCCGAAGGTGTAGTCGGTCGCGGCGACGTCGTTGTCGATGGTCTTGGGCACGCCGACGACGGGGATGCCGTTGTCGGAAAGCCATTTGGCGCCCTTGAGCGTGCCCTCGCCGCCGATGGCGATCAGGGCGTCCACCCCGGCGTCGTCGAGGTTGGCCTTGATGGTGTCCAGCCCGGCCTTGAATTTGTCCGGGTGGAGGCGGCCGGTCCCCAGCACGGTGCCGCCGCGCAGGAGGAGGGAGTCCATGTATGCGTCGTCGTAAAGATCGACGCGGCGGTCCTCCATCAGCCCCACCCAGCCGTCGCGGTAGCCCACGACGGTGGAGCCATACTCCGTGTTGGCGGTGCGGACGATGCCGCGGATGACGGCGTTCAGGCCGGGGCAGTCGCCGCCAGAGGTCAAAGTGGCAAGTCGCATACTTGCCAGGCTACCCCCGAAGACGTAGCGACGACACCGCCCCGATCAGCATCGCGGCGCACGGCAGCGCGAGCGCCCACCCGGCCGTGGATTCGATGGCGCCGGAGGCGAGCACCACGCCCACCAGAGCCACGCCGAGCACCGAGCCGACCTGGCGGGCGGTGTTGTACAAACCGGAGGCCGCGCCAGTTTCGTGCTCGGGGATGCCGCGCATGGTCACCGCAGCGTTGGGAGCCCACACGAACGCGCCGCCGATGCCCAGAAGCGAGGTCACGGCGGTAAACCACCACACGCCCATCCCGGTGTGGATCAGCGCGATGGCGAGCGCAAGCCCGGCCGCGGAGACGGCAAAGCCCGCGGCGCAGAGCTTGCCCGGGTCGCGCCGGTCCGTCAGGTACCCGGCAACCGGGGTGAGCACGAGCGCGAACACGGACATCGGCGCGGTGATCGCGCCGGATGCTGTCGGCGAGGCGCCGGCAACCGTTTGCAGCCAGTACATCAGCGGGATAAACATCGACGCCACGGTAAAGCCCATGGCAGCCACGCCCAGGGCGCCGAGCGCGAACGAGCGGTTGAGCATGAGCTCCACGGGCAGGAACCCGTCGTCGGTGCCGTTGCGGGCGGAGAGCACCAGCACGCCGATCAGCAGCGCACCGAAGAGGATCGAGGGCCACTGGCCGAACTGGATGCCATAGACCAAAAGCCCCAGCCCGCCGAAGGACAGCAGCACCGGCAGCAGGGTCACCCGCTCGCCACTGCGCGGCAGCCGCGGCAGCGCAACCAGCCCGGCGACAAGCGCGACCGCGCCGAGCGCGGCTTGGGCGAAGAACGCCGCGCGCCAGCCGAAGCTGTCTGCCACTGCCCCGCCGACCACCGGGCCGATCAGCGACGCCACCGAGCCGATCACGCCCCAGGCGGCGAACGCGCGGCCTTGCTTATCTTCCGCGAACACCCGCGGGATCAGCCCAAACGCCTGCGGCAAGAACACCGCGGCGCCCGCACCCTGCAGGCCGCGGGCCACCACGAGTGAGCCGAAGGACCAGGACGCGCCCGCGAACACCAGCGCGGCCACGTAGATGGCCAAGCCGATGAGGAAGACGCGGCGTTGCCCGAAGGCGTCGCCAAGCTTGCCCGTCGCCGGCATCGGGGCCACTGTGCACAGCAGGTAAATGCTGGTCAGCCACACGGCGGAGCCGACGTCGAAAGGCAACAGCGGCGTGATCACGGGCATGAAGCCCTGATCGATCAGGACAAGAAAATACCCCGCAGCCAGGGCTGCGAGGGTATTCCAGGGATTAACGGCCGGCTTCAAAAGCGGCACCCACGCGGTACAAGCGCGCGTCCTCGAAGGCCGGGGCGATCAGCTGCAGGCCCACCGGCAGGTTGGTGTCGGACGCCTCGCCCGCCGGCACCGACATGCCGGGCAGGCCGGCCAGGTTCAGCGGCAGCGTGAACAGGTCGAAGTTGTACATCGCCAGCGGGTCGTCCACCTTGTCGCCCAGCTTGAACGCGGTGGTGGGAGCGGCCGGGGCGGCGATGACGTCGCAACGCTCGAATGCCTTGGCAAAATCCTGCGCCACCAGGGTGCGCACGCGCTGCGCCTGCAGGTAGTAGGCGTCGTAGTAGCCCACGGACAGCGCGTAGGTGCCCAGGATGATGCGGCGCTTGACCTCGGCGCCGAAGCCCTCGCCGCGGGTGGCGGCCATAACTTCCTCGGCGGAGCGGGTGCCGTCGTCGCCGGCGCGCTGGCCGTAACGCATGCCGTCGAAGCGCGCGAGGTTGGAGCTGACCTCGGAGGTCTGGATCAAGTAGTACGCGCCCATCACGTCTTCAAAGCTCGGGCAGTCCACCTCGACGATCTCCGCGCCCTGCGCCTCAAGCTGCGCATACGCCTTGTCGATGGCTTCCTTCACACCGTCCTGCGTGCCGGGGCGCTCGAACTGCTTCACGCGGCCGATCTTCACACCCTTGAGGTCGCCCTTCGCGCCCTCTCGCGCGGCGTCGGCGAGCGCCGGCACTTCGCGGTCCACAGAGGTGGCGTCGAACTCGTCGTGGCCGCCGATGATCTCGTGCAACAGCGCGGTATCCAGCACGTTGTTCGCGCACGGGCCCACCTGGTCGAGCGACGACGCACACGCGATCACGCCGTAGCGCGACACGCCGCCGTAGGTTGGCTTCACACCCACGGTGCCGGTCAGCGACGCCGGCTGGCGGATCGAGCCGCCAGTGTCGGTACCGATGCCCAGCGGGGCCTCGCCGGACGCGAGCGCCGCAGCGGTTCCGCCGCCGGAGCCGCCAGGGACGCGCTCCAGGTCGTGCGGGTTCTTCGTCTGCTTGTACGCGGAGTTCTCCGTGGACGAGCCCATGGCGAACTCGTCCAGGTTGGTCTTGCCCAGAATGGGGATGCCGGCAGCGCGCAGCTTGGCTACCACGGTGGCGTCGTACGGGCTCATGTAGCCCTCGAGCATCTTGGACGCGGCGGTGGTCGGCGCGTCGGTGGTCACCAGCAGGTCCTTGAGTGCCAGCGGCACGCCCGCGAGCGCGGAGGCCGGCTCATCGCCGTTTTTGACCTGCTCGTCCACCTTGTCCGCCGCCGCAAGCGCCTCCTCGGCGCCGACGTGCAGGAAGGCGCCGAGCTCGCCGTCGACCTCAGCGATGCGGTCCAAAAACGCCTGCGTGACCTCGCGGGAGGAGACCTCGCCGGACTGGATCATTGCTGCGAGCTCGTGCGCTGGTTTTGCGACGAGACCTTCGGCCGGAATCGTGTACTGCGTCATTTCCTTCTAGTCTCCCTCTCCGAGAATCTGCGGAACCACGAAGCGATCGTCTTCCACGGCCGGGGCCTGGTCCAGCGCCTCGGCCTGCGTCAGCGTCTTCTTCTCCACGTCCTCGCGCATACCTGCGTCGATGGAGTGCGGGTGGCTCATCGGCGTGACACCCTCCGTGTCGACGCTTTGCACCTTCGAGACCGCGTCCACGATCGTGTCCAGCTGCTGGGCAATGTCGTCCAGCTCCTCGTCCTTCAGCGCGATTCGCGCCAGGCGTGCGATGCGCGACACCTCGTCGCGTGAAATCTCAGCCACAGTCCAATCCCTTCCACATCGCGTGGGTTGCGTATGACGCGCCTTATCTTACGTCAACGCAATTCGCTCACCCGCGAGCGGTGAGGCGCACCGGCAGCGAAGCCCAGCCGCCCACCGGGTGCACCTCCCGCTCGCCTTGTCCGGCGCTGGAGACCTGCGCTACTGCGAGGAGTTCTTCGGTGAACGCTTGCAGCTCAACGATCGACAACGTCTTGCCAGGGCACGCGTGCGGCCCTGCGCCCCAGACCAGGTTCTCGTCGGCGTTCGTCTCCGGTTCGAAGCCGTCCGGGTCTGCAAACGTTTCCGGGTCGCGGTTTGCCGCTGTCCAGTGGATGCGCACCCTTTGGCCTTCAGGCAGATCGTGCCCGTCGAGCGACACCGGACACGTGGTCACTCGCCGGTTGCTCACAAACGGCGAGTCGGCGCGCAGGATTTCGTCGGCGATCGCAGTGAACTCCTTTTGCGAAACGCCGCCTGCGAGGCGGTCCTGGAGCTCGGGGCGTTCGATCAGTGCTTCAAGCACAACCCCGATGCAGTAGGCCATCGAGCTCAAATCTCCCGCAGTCCAGTTGCGTAGCACGGAGACCACTTCCTCGAATTCCAGACGCCGACCGAGACTGTCGTCGTGGACGAGACGCGAGGTGACCGAATCGTCGGGGCTGTTCTGGAGGGGCTGCACGACGGAGCGAATGATGTCGTCGAAACGCTCGGCGACCGCCGCTGTGCGCTCGAGTTCGCCGGACCGCGTTGCCGCGTTGTTGTCGGCCACCCACGCAATGAGGGTGTCGTCGAGCTCGCTTGGCCATCCGAGCCAGGCGGTCATCGCGCGGACCGCATACTGGGCGCCCAAGTCGCCGACGGCGTCGACCTTGCCGTTCGACAGCGCTCCTTCTGCCAACTGGCGCGCGATCTTGTGGAACATCGGAGCGAGCTGATCGACCTCCTCCGCCGCGAGGTAACGATCGATCAACGCACGCATCTCGGTGTGCTTCTCGCCGTCAAGGCCGTTGGGCAACTGCAAAAATCGCGACACACCCGACGAGAACTGTTCCGGGTTCTCCGCCACTTCGCGGGCGAGAGCGTTGCCCGTGACGACGACCTCCTTGCCGTCGCGAGCCAACTTCGCGCCGTCGCGAAGTAACGCGTCCCCGACCGCGCGGGGTTCGGCGCCGGCGAGTGTGGTCTGCGGGATTTCGGTGCGGCTCATCGTGCTCCTCCTTAGTTAGAAGACTGCTGCGGTTTCGACCGTACACCCGCTGCCGGTGTGCCGAATTGCTATAAATAAGGCCATGTCGTACCTCATCCGCGTTTCCCTTCCGGACGTCCCCGGCAGCCTTGGTCAGCTCGCCGAGGCGTTCGGCATGGTCGACGCCGACATCAACTCCGTGGACATTGTGGAGACCTCCACCGACGGCGCTGTGACCGACGACATCGTGGTCACCCTGCCCACCGGTGTGATGGCGGACACCCTGATCACCGCCGTCTCTTCTGTCGACGGCGCGGAGGTGGATTCCATCCGCCCGTTCACCGGACGCGTGGACCGCCGCGGGCAGATCCAGATGCTCGCCCAAATCGCGGCGCAGTCCGGCAGCGTCGAGGACCGCCTCAGCGAGCTGGTCGACGTCATGCCGAGTGCTGTGACCTCTTCTTGGGCCGTGGTGCTGCATTCCTCCGACGACGGGCTCACACGTGCCGCCGCCTCCCCCGCCGCGCCGGAGGACGACGGATCTACCCCGCAGATGCCGCCCGTCGAGGCCGCGCGCATCCTCCAGCCCGACTTCGACGACTGGGCACCGGAGTCCTGGTTCCAGCTCGGCACATCGCTCACCATCACTCCCCTGCACGGCACCGACATGGTGCTGGTGGTCGGCCGCGTGGGCGGGCCGGATTTCCTGGCGTCCGAGGTCCGCGAGATCGGCGACCTCGGCTGCATCACAGGCGCGATGCTGCGCTAGCCAAAGCCTCAACCGTTGCACGTTTTCTAGATTTCTGTAATTCTAGAAAGCATGCAACCGATTGAAGCACGCCTCTCTGACCTCGAAGCGCGCGTCGCCGCGCTCGAACAGGCCCCATCGCCCGAGTCCACCTCACGCCCCAGTTCCAGCAACGAGGCGGACCAAGGCACAGTCACCTTCAAAGGCGACGTGGAGCTTCCGACCGGCACCTACTCCTACGAATGGATCCGCCCAACGGCGTGGATCACGGACCAACCGTGGGACAACGCGATGGACCGCATCGCCGCTCTCGCGCACCCCGTCCGCGGCGCCATCCTGCGCCACCTTTTAGCTGCACCGGCGAGCGTGACGGAGCTGGTCGAATCTGAGCTGGTCTCCTCCACCGGCACCGCGTACCACCACCTGAAGGAACTGCAGGCCGCCGGCTGGGTGCGCAAGCAGGGCGGGATGTTTGAGATTCCCCCGGCCCGCGTCATCCCGCTCATGACGATCGTAATCGCCGGGGAGGACCACTGATGCGCGCTACCAACATTGCCACCGGAGGAATCTCCGCTGTCCTCGCCGCCGCGTTGATGCTCTCCACCGGCCCCCGCGACATTTCCGTGGCCTCTGAACACACCGGCGATACTGAAATCTCCTCCGCACTCGAACACCTCGCGGAAAACGGCCACCACAACCTCGCCGCCTTCACCTACGACGACGGCGAGGTCTGCTTCGGCGGCCTCGGCGCCGACGAGCACAGCGAGTTCGAAATCGGCTCGATCACCAAGACATTCAATGCGGAGCTGGTCCGCCAGTTCATCGAGGCCGGTGAGCTCCGCCTGGACACTCAGGTGCAGGAGCTTATCGACGTCCCCTCCGCCCCCGTTGCCGATGTCACCATCGAGGAGCTGCTCAACCACACCTCCGGGCTCGCCACCACCGAAAGCCTCAGCCTCGCGGACATGTTCGCGGCCAACATCCGCGATGGCGGTAACCCCTACCGGCGCGACACACCGCAAGACATTCTCGACGCCGCCGGTTCCGCCGAGCTGAACAACCGCGGCGAGGAGCAGTACTCGAACTACGGCCACGCGCTGCTCGGCCAACTGCTTGCCAAGCATGCCGGCGTGCCCTACGACGAGTTGCTGCGCACCCGCATCTTCGAGCCCGCCGGCATGACGTCGACCTACGTGGCGCTACCGGGCACCGTCGACGAAGCACCCACAGGCCTGGCCGCCAACGGGCACCCCGCCGGCCCGTGGGACATGGACGGCTGGGCCCCGGCCGGCGCGATCCGCTCCACTGCTGCCGACATGGCGAAATACGTGGAATGGGTGTCCTCGCACGGTGTGCCCGACTATGGCTGGGCAAGCCTCGACGAAGACGGACAGGAGATCACGTTCCACAACGGCGGCACCGGCGGCTTCCGCACCATGTTGGTCTGGGACCCCGAGCGCACCGACCACAGCCGCGCCGCGTTTGTCGCGGGCGACACCGAAGCCTGGGTGGACGCGCTCGGCATCGACCTTATGAAGGAGACCCGATGATCGCACTCGTCATGATCCTGCTGCTCCTTGCGTCCGCGACGTTCAGCGCCGTGCGGAACGCCAAGGGCCCCACTTACGCCCTCGTCAACGCTGTGATCTCCGCAGCGGTGGTGTGGTTGCTCTCATTCGGCGTGAACTGGAACGGCCAGTTCCCCATCTGGCTGTGGTGGGCCCTCGCCGTCTGGGCGGCTGCACTGATCGGCCTGAGCGCCGCGCGCCTTACGCAAGCGCGTCGGGGCCGCCCTCGAGCAGCTGCACAAACTGCGCCTCGGTGAGGATCGGCCGGCCCAGCTCCTCCGCCTTCGCGGCCTTCGATCCGGCGTTTTCGCCCACGACCACGTAGTCGGTCTTCTTCGACACCGAGCCGGCCGCCTTGCCGCCGCGCGACAGGATGGCTTCCTTGATTTCATCACGGGTGAAGCCCTCCAGCGTGCCGGTGGCGACGATGGTCAGCCCCTCCAGCGTCTGCGGGGCGCGGTCCTCCTCCGCGGACTCCATCGTCACGCCTGCCGCGGCCCAGCTGTCCACGATGTTTTGGTGCCAGTCCACGGTGAACCACTCTTTGAAGCTCTCGGCGATCACGTCGCCCACGCCGTCGGTGTCGGCGAGGTCGGCCACGGGGGCGTCGATAAGCGATTGCACCGAGTGGAAGCGCGACGCGAGCGCGCGGGCCGCGGTGGGGCCGACGTGGCGGATGGATAGCGCGACGATGACGCGCCACAGGTCGGCGTGCCGCGCGGTTTCCAGGTTGGCCAGGAGCTTCTTGCCGGAGGCGTTGACCTCGCCGTCCTTGCGGGTGTACACGCTGGACTTTTTCAGGTCGTCCTCGGTGAGGTCGAATAGTTTCGCCTCGTCCTCCAGCACGCCGGAGGCGATAAGGTCGACCGCGCCCTTCTCCCCCAGCGCCTCGATGTCGAACGCGCCGCGCGAGGCGATGTACTCCAAACGCGTCGCCAGCTGCGCCGGGCACGAGCGGGTGTTCGGGCAGCGCCAGTCCGCGTCGCCCTCCTTCGCGGGCGCGAGCTTCGTGCCGCAGGCGGGGCAGTTTTCGGGGTAGACGAACTCGCGCTCGGTGCCGTCGCGAAGATCCGCCACAGGCCCGAGCACCTCCGGGATGATCTCGCCGGCCTTGCGCACCACCACCGTGTCGCCGATCATCACACCCTTGCGCTTGACCTCGTGCTGGTTGTGCAGCGTGGCCATGGACACCGTCGAGCCGGAGACGAACACCGGCTCCAACACCGCGAACGGGGTGGCGCGGCCGGTGCGGCCGACGGAAACCTCGATGTCGAGCAGCTTCGTGGTCACCTCCTGCGGCGGGTACTTGTACGCGATCGCCCAACGCGGCGCGCGGGAGGTCGCACCGAGTTGACGCTGCTCGGCAACCGAGTCGACCTTGACCACCAGGCCGTCCATCTCGTGGATGGCGTCGTTGCGGTGCTCGCCCCAGTAGTTGACGGCCTCGATGACCTCGTCGGCGGTCTCCGCCCGGCGCGTGTACTCGCTGACCGGCAGGCCCCACTCGGCGAGCTTTTCGTAGGCCTCGTGTTGGCTTTCCGGGGCGAAGCCCTCGCGCGCGCCGATGCCGTGGCAGATCATGCGGAGCTTTCGCTTCTTCACGTCCTCCGGGTTCTTCTGCCTCAGCCCACCAGCCGCGGTGTTGCGCGGGTTGGCAAACGGCTTGCCGCCTTCCTTTTGGCGTAGCTCGTTGAGCTCCGGGAAGTCCTCGGGGCGGATGAACACCTCGCCGCGGACCTCGAGGAACGCCGGGGCGTCGCCAGTGAGCTTCTGCGGGATGTCCTCGATCACTCGCGCGTTGGCGGTGATGTCCTCGCCGGTGGTGCCGTCGCCGCGGGTGGCCGCACGCGTCAGCTCGCCGTTTTCGTAGACCAAGTCGATGGACAGCCCGTCGATCTTCAGCTCCGTTAAGTACGGGCCGGGTGCCTTGGCAAGCCATTCGCGCATCTCGTCTTCGTTGAAGACGTTGTCCAGGCTCATCATGCGCTCCGGGTGGGTCACGTCCGCGAACGCGGTGTCGGTGGCGGGGGCGCCGACCTCCTTCGTGGGCGAGTCCGGCACGGCGAGTTCCGGGTGGTCCTCCTCCAGCTTCTGAAGGCGGCGGAACAGCTCGTCGAACTCGCCGTCGGTGATCACCGGCTGGCCGTTGTAGTACAAGTCCCGGTGCTTGCGCACCTTCGCGGCCAGCTCGTCCCATTCACGGTGCAGATCAGCGGAAATTTCACTCACGGCAAGCCAGTGTAGAGATAGTGCGGATCTCTAGTTGTTGAAGAGGGCGAACACGCGTGAGGTGATACTCGGCGCGCCCTGGATCTTCGGAGGACCAACAACGATAACCGCACCGGTGGCAGGGACCTGGTCCAGATTTGCCATGACCTCTACCTGATAGATGTTCTGCTCGAGTACGTAGAGCTCGCCGTACAAAAAGCCGGTTTCGGCAGCAACCACGCCAGGATCTGTGTCGAGCGTCTCGTGGCCGATAGCCGCAACGTTGCGCTCCTCCACTAGGAACTTGAGCGCGTCCAGGGTCCACCCCGGGGTGTGCTGCACGCCGTTGTCGTCGTGGTTCACAAACGCGTCCGGGTCCTCCCAACGCTTGTGCCAATTGCTCGAGAACGCAACGAAGCTACCGGCTGGGATTTCACCGTGCTCGGCTTCGAAGGTCTCGATGTCTTCGACGGTCACTCCGTGGTCGGGGTTCTGCGCGACCGAATCTTCCAGGTGCAGTACGAACAACGGGAGGATCAGTTCGTCGGCACCGATCGCATCGACGAGCCGCTTCCCTGTTGCAAAGTGGCCCGGCGCGTCGATGTGCGTGCCGTACGGGGTGGCCAGGGTGTACTCCTTGGCGAAGAATCGATGCTCTTCAATCGTGTTGACTGTCCGTTCAGTCATCGGGTTGAAAGCAGGGAAACGCGGGATACCGGCGTGGACGTCGTGTGAGAGATCCACGCGCTTTGCGCTAAGAATCTGCTTCTGCCATTCGTTGAGTTCTGTCATGGAATTGACTATCAGCGACCTGTCTGCTCCAGACAAGTTTCTATTCATCAGTGCTCTGGTGCACCTAGAATGCGTTATAGGAAAGGAGGACAGCTCATGACCGCAGCACGAACAACCACCACTTCGACCCCGACGGATTTTTCCCGTGAGGCTGCAGTGGCATCGATGAAGCTCGAAGGCCGAAATCTTCCGCCCGAGTACACACGATCTGAAACGACGGCAACCATTCTTTCTGACCTCCGAAGGGCACGCGGGTGGGATTAAACCCCGGGTATGGCGAAACACCGCTCGAAGGTGATCGCATCGATGCTCTGGAGCCGCTGGTGCTCGACCGGTACGGGCGAATTCCTAGCAAGGCTGAGCTCTACGACCTCGAAACAGAGTTGCTTTTCATCGCCCGGACCAGGCTGCTCGAAAGCGTCGACGCCGCCCGGCTTTCCCTCGACGACATCCTCACCACGTCGTTTCTCGTACACCTCCACGAACAGCTCTTCGGGGGCATCTGGACGTGGGCCGGGGCACTGCGTCGGACGGGTCTGAACATTGGGGTGGATCCGCACCTGATTTCGACGGAGTTGCACACCGCGTTTGGCAACCTCGGCTACCAGGCCAGCGAGAGGCTTCTCACCGCCCGCCAGCTGGGCGTTGCCGCCCACGCAGAGCTCGTCCGCATTCACCCGTTCTCGGACGGCAATGGTCGCGTCACCCGTCTCATGGCAGACCTCGTTTTCGCCGCCGCGCAGCGCCTCCCGCACGCGCAGGAGTACGACTGGGACCTGGATAAGTCCGAATACATCCGCCTGCTGCGCGCCTACGACCTCAACCGCGACCCAGTGCCTCTGTCGGAGTTCATCAGCGTGCGTACGCTCGGCGAATGACTTGCCCGCTGCCCGTGTCGGCGCGCTCATTACAATGTCGCTCATGGCCACTTTCGACGCCTCCCGCATGCTCTCCTTCGACCTGGAGACCACCTCCGCCAACCCGCGCGAGGCCCGTGTGGTCACCTCTGCGCTCGTGCGTATCGACGGCTCCGAGGTCGACGCCAACGAAACCCTCGCCGACCCTGGGGTGGAGATCCCGGAAGAGGCCGCGAAGGTGCACGGCATCACCACCGAGAAGGCCCGCGCGGAGGGACGCGACCACGACGAGGTGGTGCGCGAGACCGTGGAGGCGATCAAGCAGGGCTGGGAGGACGGACTGACCCTGGTGGTGTTCAACGCCCCCTACGACCTGACGGTGCTGCGCCAGCTCACCGGTGACTTCACGGTCACCGGACCGGTATTCGACCCCCTGCTCATCGACCGCGCCAAGGACCGCTACCGAAAAGGCCCGCGCAACCTGACGTCGATGTGCGAGCACTACGGCGTGCGGCTGGACAACGCGCACGAGGCCACCGCCGACGCGTTCGCCGCCGCGCGTGTGGCGTGGATGCAGGTGCGCAAGCTCTACCCGGATCTTGCCCAGATGGACACCGGCGAGCTCATGGAATATCAGGCGGTGCAGTACTTCACGCTGCAGGAGGATCGGAAGCGCTACTTCGAGTCCCAGGGCCGCGACGCTTCGAACGTGCTGCCCGGCTGGCCCATGCTCGGCTAGTTCTGGGCTAGTTGAGCGCAAGCTCCGCGCGCAGCTTCTCGGCGAAGTCGTGCAGACCCCGGTTGTCGCCCTCGGATTCGACCGAGTACGTCTCCCCCGACTTCGTCTTCACCACCATTGCGCCCGACTCGCTGATGATCACGTCGGCAATGCTGGCGGAATCGAGCTCTGTGGTCTCTTTCTTCTCCACCAGGCGCAGCGTCTGCCCGTCAAAATCGGCCTCGCGCTTGCCCGACAAAAGCCCAAACGCGGCGAAGAACGCGATGCCGATGGCAATGCCGAAAATCATGTCGTCCATCATGAGGCCGAAGACGACGAAGAACATCACGCCGAAAACGATCCCTGTGGAGAGGTCGGCCTTCTTCTTGTCCCAGTGCAGCGGTGCGCTCATGCCTCCACTGTAAGTGCCTCGGCCATCTCCCGGGCCGCCCGGTAGTTCGCCGCGCTGTCCACCAGTGTGGCGGCCGGCTCGGCGTAGACGTCCACGGTCGTGGTGGCCGGGTCAAGCTGCAGCTCGTCGAAGAGGTTGTACAGCTCGCGCGGGGCCATAACGGGAATCGCGATGCGTGTGCCGGCGTCCAGCAGCCGGGCAAGCGCGTCTTTGCCGGCGCGGCGCGGGTCGCAGGTGAGCCACGGAACGTCGACAAGCTTGGGCGTATGCAGCAGGTGCTCGCCGAAGCGCGCGAGCGTCTCCTCCGGCTCGGGGATCGCGCGGATGGTCTCGAAGTCGGTCGCGCCTTGCAGCGTGCCGGCGACGACCTCGGGCAGGCGTGGCTCGTCCAACTGCAAGACACTCTTGCCAAACCGCCTCTCGACGTCCCTCCGGTGCCCCACGCACACCTCCAACAGCGCGTCTGTGAGGTCGCGAAGCGCGCCAGGGTCGGTGATCATGCGGTGGCCGTTGGCCATCTCGATCTCGGCGGCGAGCGTGAACGGGCCGGCCAGCTGCACCTTCACGGTGTCCGCCTTGCCGTGCCAGAGCTCCTCGAGGTGGTCGAGGTCGCGCTCCATGCGGTCGGCATCCTTGCGTGCCCGAGCCGCCACGCGCCAGCCGCGGGGCCCGCGCGCCACGGGGATTTCCAGCATCGCGGCGGTGCGGCCGATCAGGTCCGAGCCGACGCCGCGGTCCGGCAGCTGCGGGACGTGCGGCAGCGGCGACTCGGAGAGCACCACGTCCGCGGCTTGCGTGAGGTCGGTGCCGGGCAGCGGCCCGAGGCCGAACGCGGTGGGAGGAAGTGTTGTCACGGAGCCGATGTTACGCAGTGGCGCAGATGGTTCCGGAGCCCAGCACGATGTCCCCCAAACCGTCCGGGTCCGGCAGGTAGAGCACCGCAGCCTGGCCGCGCGCCACGCCCTCGAGCGGCTCGTGCAGCGTAAGCACCATCTGATCGTCCTCGATGCGGGCAGTGCATGGCACGACCCCGCCGTGGGCGCGGATCTGCACGTGAGCAGCGAGTTCCTCGCCGCTCACGGAGGCTTCGGACATCGCCGAGTGCAGTACCTTCAGGCGGTCAGCGGTGATCTCGTTGACCTTCAGGGCCTCCCGCGGGCCGACGGTGACCGTGCCGGTGGAGGTGTCCACGTCGGTGACGTAGCGCGGCTTGCCGTCGTCCGCAGGCACGCGGATGTTCAGTCCCTTGCGCTGGCCGATCGTGTACTGGAACGCGCCGTCGTGCTCTTTCAACTCGTGGCCCTCGGTGTCTTTGATCATGCCGGGGCGCATGCCGATCGAGCGGCCCAGAAACGCCTGGGTGTTGCCGTCGGGGATGAAGCAGATGTCGTAGGAATCCGGCTTGGACGCAGTGGCGAACCCGTGGCGGGCCGCCTCCTCGCGGATCTGCGGCTTTTCAGTATCCCCTACAGGGAAGATGCAGCGGTCCAGCTCGTCGCGCGTGAGCACGCCGAGCACGTAGGACTGGTCTTTCTTCGGGTCGGTGGATCGGCGGAGGTTTCCTTGGTCGTCGATAATTGCGTAGTGCCCGGTGGCGATCGCGTCGAAGCCCAAGGTCACCGCGCGGTCGAGCAGTGCCGCGAACTTGATCTTCTCGTTGCAGCGCAGGCACGGGTTGGGGGTCTCGCCGTGTTCGTAGGACCACACGAAGTTGTCGATGACCTCTTCTTTAAAGCGGTCAGAGAAGTCCCACACGTAAAACGGGATACCCAGGTGGTCGCACACGCGGCGCGCGTCGGCGGAGTCCTCCAGGGAACAGCAGCCGCGGGCAGACTCGCGCGTCTGCTGCGCGTCCTTGCTCAGTGCAAGGTGCACGCCGACAACGTCGTGGCCCGCCTCCACCAGGCGCGCAGCAGCGACAGAGGAGTCCACTCCCCCGCTCATGGCCGCCAATACTCGCATGTCGGCGCAGTGTAGTCCCGTGAAGGCGAAAGGTGAAACGTCCGGCTGGTCGCGTGGAAACACCCCCTCGACACATACCCCCCTGGGGTATTAAGGTGGAAGACGGCCGTCGTGCTAGGCCCCCGGCACGACCGAACCGACCACAATGATGAACTGCAACGAGAGGACAGAACCATGAACGACAGACACGCCCACTCCGGCACCGAACCCGGTGGGCACGCCAGCCATCACGAACACAGCAACCACGGAGGCCATGCCGGCCACAACCACACAGAGCACGCGGGCCACGGAGAACATGGAGGCCATGGCCACGCGGGCCACGCAGGCCATGGCGATCACGTAGCCCAGTTCCGCAGGCTCTTCTGGATCATGCTGGTTCTCGCGATCCCGGTCGTCGGATTTAACGAAACCTTCGCCCACCTCATCGGCTACCAGCTGCCTGACGCGGAATGGACCCGCTGGATCTCGCCGCTCTTGGGCACGGTCATTTACTTCTGGGGAGGTCGCCCGTTCTTGACGGGTGCTGTCTCCGAGATCCGCTCACGAAAACCCGGCATGATGCTGCTGATCGCCCTGGCGATCACGGTCGCTTTCGTCTCCTCCTGGGGTGCGAGCCTGAACTTGCTGGACCGCGAGCTGAATTTCTGGTGGGAACTGGCGCTGCTGGTGGTCATCATGCTGCTGGGGCACTGGATCGAGATGCGCTCCCTCGCCCAGACCACCTCGGCCCTGGATTCGCTCGCCGCACTTCTGCCCGACGAGGCCGAGAAGATCGACGGCGACGAAGTAGTGAAGGTCACCCCGGCGGATCTTGAGGTCGGCGATGTCGTGATCGTGCGGCCCGGCGCGTCCGTGCCTGCCGACGGCATAATCGTCGACGGCAGCGCCAGCATGGACGAGTCGATGGTCACCGGTGAGTCGAAAACGGTGCGGCGCGGTGAAGGCGAGCACGTGGTCGCTGGCACCATCGCGACAGACTCGGGTCTGCGCATCGAGGTCACAGCCACGGGTGGCGACACCGCGTTGGCCGGCATTCAAAAGCTCGTCACCGATGCGCAAGAATCGTCATCGCGGGCGCAGCGCCTCGCAGACAAGGCCGCCGCGTGGTTGTTCTGGTTCACCCTCGGCGCCGCCATTCTGACCGCCGTGGTCTGGACCGTCGTCGGCATGCCAAACGACGCCGTAGTGCGCACCATTACGGTGCTCGTCATCGCCTGCCCTCACGCCCTAGGTCTCGCAATCCCGCTGGTCGTCTCGATTGCGACTGAGCGCGCCGCCCGCGGTGGGGTACTGATCAAGGATCGGCTCGCTCTCGAATCCATGCGCACCGTCGACGCCGTGTTGTTCGACAAGACCGGCACCCTCACCAAAGGCGAACCCACCGTCACCGCGATCGACACCATCAGCGGATATGAGGAAGCAGACGTGCTCGCGCTGGCAGCGGCCGCCGAGGCGGACAGTGAGCACCCACTCGCTCGCGCCATCACCGGTGCGGCGGAGACCCGTGACGTGGCTGTGCCGAGTGCCAGCGACTTCTCCTCGTCGCCAGCCGTGGGCGTGAAGGCAACTGTTGACGGTGAGGTAATCGAGGTCGGCGGCCCCTACCTGCTTGAGAAGCATTCCGCCGAAGAGCTCCCCATCGCAGACGAGTGGCGAAAGGAGGGCGCGATCATTCTCCACGTCCTCGCCGACGGCGAAGTGATCGGAGCACTCCGGCTTGCCGACGAGATCCGTCCCGAGTCCCGCGACGCCGTCGACGCACTGCACTCTGCGGGCGCCCAGGTCGTCATGATCACCGGCGACGCGCAGGCCGTCGCGGACACCGTCGCCAAGGATCTGGGCATTGACCGGGTCTTCGCGGGTGTGCGTCCCGAGCACAAGGCCGCGAAAGTCAAGGAACTGCAAGGCGAGGGCCACAAGGTCGCCATGGTCGGCGACGGCGTCAACGACGCCCCCGCGCTGGCCCAGGCCGATGTCGGCATCGCGATCGGTGCCGGCACAGACGTGGCCATCGGCTCGGCGGGCGTCGTCCTGGCAAGCTCCGACCCGCGATCGGTGCTCTCGGTCATCGAGCTCTCCCGTGCGACCTACCGGAAGATGAAGCAGAACCTGTGGTGGGCGGCCGGCTACAACCTGCTGTCCGTTCCGCTGGCTGCCGGTATCCTCGCCCCAATCGGGTTCGTGATGCCGATGAGCGTCGGCGCAATTCTGATGTCGGCCTCGACCGTCGTCGTGGCGCTGAATGCGCAGCTGCTCCGCCGCCTCGACCTCACCCCGCAGAGCAGCGCCGACCGGATGCTTAACCGGTCCAAGTGACCCGACACCGTCCACACCACTCAGGAGGCCCATGATGAACGACCACGGCTACATCAGCGATAAAGACCGCTACCTCGCCCGGCTCAAACGAATCGAGGGGCAAACCCGCGGTATCCACCGCATGATCGACGAAAACGCCTACTGCATTGACATCCTCACCCAGATCAGTGCGGTCAACGCGGCGCTGAAGGGCGTAGCACTGGGTTTGCTGGACGACCACTTGAAGCACTGTGTTGCCAATGCGATCAGCGACGGGCAGGAAGCCGACGCCAAGATCGAAGAGGCGTCCGCCGCAATCGCGCGAATGGTGAAGTCCTAGACAGCCGTGGGAGGACTCGTGCGTCTGTTGCGTGTCCCTACTCAGCGAGAGGTGAAACGCCGGTCCACTCCGATGGAGGCTGCACATAACATCCGGCGGAGCGTAATACCTCAACTGCCTTTGCGGGGTCCCGCCGGATAACTGCCTCAGTTTGCATTTCAATGAATCGTCTACGCCCCTCCTCCACGCGTTCCTCCCACCCCGGCATTGGTTGTGCATCGAATTCTCTAACAACTAACTCCACAACATCCTCCACCGTGACGCGGAACTGCGAATCACCGAGGGGAAAGTGAATATTCTGCTGCTGCGCCGCAGTCTCGTAGCGGCCGCTTCTTGCTAGGAGTAACCCCAACGGTACGGATTCCGCGTGAAACTTAAAATGGCTCGAGGGTTTGTTTCTGGCTTCGCGGTCGAACTCGAAGCGAACAATTGGTACGAAACGTTGTGTCGCCTTGAATTCGACCTTTATCGAGCTTTTTCAACCGCAACCCCACTCCTGGAATTGCTTGGCCGCAGCCGGAAGTCGACAGCTAGGTGTAAACGGTTGCTTCCCGATCTACCTATGGCGAGTTCCTTCGAGATTTTGAACCATGAGCGAAAGGTCTCTTTGGAGGTTTCGAAAGTCTCTAGCGTGGTGGTACCTACTAATGTGTTTTCGAGCAGATCCTGTATTTCGCCAACGAACGTCGTTGCATGTTCTATCCAGGCGTGCTCAGACAAGACATCTACCCGTTGAGCATCCACGACAACGCTTCGTGACGTTCTAACAGGCGTTCTTCTTCGAACTTCAGGGCACCGGCCTCGCGAAGCCGACGCAAGACATCGACGTTGTACGGTTGCATCTCTTCTTCGATGTTGGCCAATTCCTGGATGATCTCGTCGTTCGAGAGCATCCTGGTAACCGGAGTCGACATTTGCCCCTCCTTCCGCGTAGATACCTTAGACATCGATCCCCTGGATCAGTACTAGCGATCGTAGCGCAAGACCTTGATTTTCAAGGTTCAACTTGCATTCTCACCAGCGTCATACCGCAGTACGACGAGGCGGCCAGTAGCGGAAAGCGCCCACGTCGGCACCATCGTCCTGGCGCTCTTGAACACGATCCGCACGGTCGCCGGCCCACAGTGAAGACGCAAGTGGGGCGGGTGCTGGCTAAAACGCAGTCGCGCGACCGGGTGCACCCGGCGCTTTTTGCCTACCGCACCGGGTTAGTCTCACGCGCGCCTCTAGTACCCTGACCTGCCATGGCTGCCAAAAGTGAGTTTCACGAGATCGACACCGGCGTCGCCGAAGTCCTGCACGAACCCGACGGCTCCATGGTGCTGCTGGTCAACGGCGTGCCCAGCTCCCACATCGTCCCGGGCGAGCCGACCCGGCTGGATTTCGAGTACATGCGCTGGATCGCGGACTTCCTCGATTCCGCCTACCCGGAGACAAAGCGCGCCAAGTCGCGCCTGACGCACCTCGGCGGCGGCGCGTGCACCCTCGCCCGCTACTTCGCCGCCGCGTGGCCCGGCTCGCGAAGCACGGTCGTGGAGATCGATTCGGAGCTGGCCGTTCTTGCGCGCGAGCTTTTCGACGTCCCCCGGTCCCCCACCGTGAAAATCCGCGTCGGCGACGCCCGCGAGGTCACCGACGCGTTCAAGCCGGCGACCCGCGACGTGATCATCCGCGACGTGTTTACCTCCGCCACCACGCCGCGCAACCTTACGACGGTGGAGTTTTACGCAGCGGCGTGGACGTCGTTAAGCGAATGCGGCTTCTACGTGGCCAACTGCGGGTCGCACTCGGACCTGAAGGAGGCCAAAGAGGAGCTGGCGGGGATGCTGGAGGTGTTCCCGCACGTCGCGGCAATCGCGGACCCGCCGATGCTCAAGGGCCGCCGCTACGGCAACATCGTGCTCATCGGCGCGAACTCACCGCTCGAGGCGAGCGACGCGCTCACCCGCAACCTGCTCAAAGGCGGGGTGCCGGCGCAGTTCAAGGACGAGGCGTGGTGCCGCCGCCTGGCGACGCAACCTCGGCGCGATCCAACCCCCGATCCCGCCGCTTCAGAAACTCCCTGACCACCGCCGCCACGTCGGCGGTCTTCATGTCCGGCAGGTAGCAGCTCACCACCGCCAGCCCGATGGAGGCGAGAGCGAGCTCGTCGTCGTAGGCGAGGTTCCAGCTGGTGTGCGTCGGGTGGAACTTGTGCTTCGACGCGGCCAAAGAACGGAAGCCGTAGAGCGGCTCGATGGTCGCGCCCGTCTTGTCCAGGAGGATATCGAGGAACGCCGAAGGCTCGTCTGTACGCGCAAGCGGCGCACCGGACAGCGACACCCAGCCCAACCCTTCGCTGCCTGCGACCACCGCTGCCTCCGCGAGGAGAAATTCGATCACGGGGCGGAATCCGTCCGCGTCGCGCCGCATGAAATCCAGCGTGTAGCCGGCCACCGCGCCGTGTTCGTACACGGGGAGCCAGCTGGTCACGCCGTGCAGGTGGCCGGAATCGTCGACGGCGAGCAACAGTTTGGTATCCGGATCCCGCAGCTCCTCCAGGCTGCCGAGGGTAAACCCCATCTCGGGCAGCGCCTTGTCCGCCACCCACTGCTCCGACAGCGCAGCGATCTTCTCCCGCATCTCCAGGCTGCACTCCGCCCACGTGGTCCACACCGCGCGCACCCCTTCCTTCCCTGCGCGGTTTCTCGCGGTACGGATGTTCTGGAACTTCTTGCCCTTGAATTCCAGGTTGTCGGTGTAGAGCACCGACTCCTCCGCTACGTGGACCGTATTGAACCCGGGCCGCGCGAAGTCCTCTGGGACGGAGTACCAGGCCACGCGCCACCCCTGAGAGGCGGCAAATTGCTCGAACTCGCCCGCCACCTCAGCCTGATTACTTCCGGAGACCACCGGCGAGCCGACCGTCACCGCGACATTGTGGGAGACGCGGTACGCCACGTAACCGGCATCGCCGGCGAAGAAGTAGCGGTTGCCTTCCCACAGCCCCATCCATGCGAGGTGGTCGCCGGTGCCGTGGACGAGGATGTCGCGGGCTCGTGCCCGGTCTGCCTCTGCTGCGGGTGACGGAGCCGACGACAGCACCCGGAACAGCGCCCACAGCGCCGCGCACCAGAACACGACGCCGACCCACTCGTACAGCACCCACGCGCCGGCAGTGTGCGGGAACATGCGGTGCGGCAGCTCGACGGCCACTGCGGGCGGCAAGTACCGCAACGGCAGCTCGAACAGCGTGTTGCGCAGGTTAGCCTCCCCCACGAACCCGTCCGCGAGCAGCAGCGATCCCGCGACCCATGCGGCAGCCGTCGCGAGGAGCGAAATTGCCAGCGGGCGCACGGCACGCCTCCAGTCCGACGCCACGGGAAACTTCCCCCGTGTTGCCACAAGTACGACGATCGACGCCACCCACGGAAGCACGACCAAGGCGCTGTTCGCCGCGCTGACAACGTCGCTCTCCCTACCTGCGACTTGCCCGACCACCACTGCGAGCGACGCCACGCTCAACGCCATGGCTCCCCACCACGCTAGCCTGCGGCCGCGGACGAGCCCGAGCGCCACAACAAGGGCGAGCGCCACCGGCACGACGTTGAGCAGCAGCGGCGCAATCCCGTGGAGTTGGTTGATCGACATCGCCTCCACGCACGAAGCGGCGGTAGGGTCCCCGCACAGTTTGCGCACGTCCTCCGCGTCAACAGCGGGCTCCCACATGAGCAGGCTTTCCGCGGCGAACGGCCCCTGCGCGGCAGGGTTGAGTGCGGTGAGCACCGGGCCGACGGAAACTGCGACGAATCCGGCGGCGACGAGCACTCTGGACTCGCGCAACGACGCGCTGCGCGTCGGCCTGGTGTGGCCCCACACCACTTCCCCGGCGGCCACGCCGGCGATCACGGCGGTGAGCGCGACGACGTCGGAAAGCGTGCCCGAATACAGCACCAGGGTGCCGGTGAGTGTGGCCAGCACCAGGCGCAGCCTCCTGCGCCACAGCACGCCCATGCGCGCCGTGGCGAATGCGAGCGGGCCGATCATCCAGGCGAGTGGAGTGCAGTACACCTCGTTGACCAGGTCGGTACCCCACCTGTTGAATCCGGCTCGTTCGATGGCTGCGCCCACCACGCAGGCGACGGGCATGACCACTGCCTGGGACGACACGGCAGCGACGGCGAAGGCGCGGGAGCCAAGCGCCCGCTCCGCCGGTGCGGCAAACAGCAGAGCGGCAAACGTGGCGTAGACGGCGGCTGCGAGGTTGTTTCCCGTCACGCCGCAGGTGAGCAGGTGCCACAGATGCGCGTCTGCGGGCAGGTCGTAGCCGAGCTGTCCTCGCACAGGAAAGCAGGCCCACAGCGCCACCACCAATGCGAGGGTGAAGGGAATCGTCCGGACAAGTCTCATCGGATGCCTCCCCGCTGCGCCACAAAGTCGAGGTTCTCCCGCAGCGCAACCCGCCATACCTGGTAGCTGTGGCCGCCGGGCAGGGCCGTGTAGGTGGTGTCCATTCCCGCGGCGCGCGCAAGCCTGTTCAAGTGCGGCAGCGCGGTCCGGCTCATGGGGTCGTTTTCGCCGGCGACAAACCGGCCGTGGATGCCTGCGTACTTCTGCGTCCCCGTCGCGCGGATAAGCAGCGTGGAGGGGTTCACCGCCCGGAAAGCGCCCTCGTCGCCGCCGAAGAGTTGGTTCACGGTTTTCTGGTGGCTGCCCACCGACGGCTCAGGTTCCCCGGAGAAGTCGAGGAAGGATCCGAAAGACTGCGGGTTGTTGGTGACGATCTGCAGCGCGCAGGTGCCGCCGTAGCTCAACCCGCCGACGGTCCACTTGGATTGGTCGGGCTCCACCCGGAAGGTCTGCTTCACCACCTCGGGCACGTCGTGTGCGAGGTAGGTCTGCATCTGCGCGTCTGGCCCGTCGATGCACGCCGGGTTGCCGGTGGTCGATCCGGTGCCGTCGGCGCCGACAATAATCGGTGCCTTCCCGTCGTGGTCTTGCTGGAAGTCGTCCGCCGCTTGTGCGGCCTGGCCGTCGGAAAACCATCCGGCTGGCGAACCCGGACTGCCGGAGAGCAGCATCAGCACCGGCAGGTTCGCACCGTGCCAGTAGGCGGGCGGGATGTATGCCACTAGGTCGCGGAACGGGGCCGCAGGCACCGTCACCAACGCGCCGACTTCGCGGCCGTGCAGCTGCGGCGCGGACGTGGTCTTCTGGAATTGCTCGAGCGTCATGTTCACGGTCACCGGCACTGGGTGGAATGCACCGACCGTTGGGTACTGCTGGTACTGCGTGTTCGTACCCAGGTACGCCAGCAGCACTGCGGGCACCGCCACGCACGCCAACAACACCCGTCGCCGCCCGAAGATTAGCGCCGCCAACGCAAACACGCCGACTGCCCAGCTCGCATAGACGGGCGCCGGGATGCCGTCGGGGAACGGCTTCGGCCACACCGAAAGCGCCAAGACCACCGCGCCCATCACCACAACGGTTGCCAGCACCGCCCACAGCGTTCGGCGGCGGAGCCCCAGCAGGGCCAGCACTGCAAAGGCGGCAAGGCCGAGCAGGGCGAAGATCACCACGGCGGCGTCGTGGCCGACCACCGGGATCGATCGAATTGCTTCCACGGTGAGTAGGTTTACTCCCTATGGCGCTCGCGTCCTACATCCCGAGGTGTCTTCCCGACCCCTCCACAGCAACCTCCCAGCCCCACATCGTGGTCGCCCTGCACGGCACGCTCGGCGAACCGCACGTGTTCCGCGCGCTCGCGGACGAATTGGCCGTCCGGGGCGTGGGGCTTTTCGCCCCGTTCTACGGGCGCCGGGGCACCCAGCTTCTCGACGTCTGCTCCGCCCAAATCGCCGAACTCGTCATGTCGCTGCCCGAGGGCACGAAACGGGTAGACATCGTGGGCCATTCTTACGGCGGCCTGGTCGGGCTGCGTACCCTTGCGGTGCCCGGTGTGCGCGAGCGCGTGCACACGCTTGTCGGCCTTGGCGCGTCCTGGCGCGGCACCGACACCGGCTGGCGCCCGAAATGGCTGATCCGCCGCGTACTCGGAGAATCGTTCACGCAGCTGGACCAGCACGACACCGCGCCTCAGATCCCGGAAGGTGTGAAGGTCGTCTCGGTTACCTCCGACGCGGACCGGGTGGTGCCGGCCGCGTCATCGCGTCTGGGCCGCGTGGTGGAAGTGCACGGTGTCGCGCACAATCGCTTGCCGCAGCAGACGGGGGCGATCCTGAGTGCGCTCGGTCTTTAGCCCCTGTTCGCTTCCTTCGCGGCGTTGTCCAGCAGGATGAGCAGGTCGCCGATCTGGTAGTCACCGACCATCATCTTCTGCAGGTCCTCGATCGGCAGCTCGCCCTGGCCCGCCAACGCGCGGACGAGGTTGGCGATGTTGTCCGCGTCGGTCGGGTCGAAGCCGGCGAGGCGGGCGGCGTCGATAAGCTGCTGCGCCCCCAGACCGCCCGCGGCGAGCGCGAGAATGGCCACCACGAGCTTGGTGCTGTCCTGCTCGAGCACCTTCAGCTCGCCGGAGTCCTGCACCTGGAACTGCTCGAGCACGCCGCCGCCTGCACGCAGATCGCCTGCGGCGAACTGGTCCAGCTGCGCGCCGTTGCCGTTGAAGATGTTCATGTCCACCGGCGTGTTGATGCCCACCACGCGGCCGGATTCGCTGCGCTGCCAGAACGTCAGCTTGTCCCAGCCGCCGACTGGGGCCGGCGGGCGGTTCTGGTAGGCCGCCAGCCACAGCGGGTAGGAGGTGAACGCGCGGGTGTCGTTCATGCGCTCGTACCAGAAGTAGCGGTACGTGTAGATCATCGGACGCTTGCCGGTGCGCGCCTCCAGCTCGGAGAGGAACGCCTGCGTCCAGCCCGCCAGCTGCACCGGGCCCAGGCCTTCGTCGACCTCGAGGTCCAGCACGGGCGGCAGCTGGGTGGCCGGGCCGTCGTTGACCACGGAGGCGAAGTAGCGCGCCTGCGCCACCGGGTCCTCCGCCGGGCGCGCGTAGTGGTAGGCGCCCACCTTCAGCCCGGCATCGGCCGCGGCCTTGGCGTCCTCGTCGTAGAAGTCGTTCTTCCAGCCGTCGCCCTCGGAGGCCTTCACGTAGGCGAAGTCCTGGCCGCCGGCGGTGCGGACGGAGCCCCAGTCGATGGCTGCGCCGCCCGGGCGCTGGTGGCCCGCCACGTCCACGCCGGAGACAACACCCGGGATGGACTGGGCGTCTGCGGGCCCGGTCACCGGGTTGACCACGCTTAAGCCCACGGCGAGCGCGGTCACGGCGGCGGCTGCGGTACGGATGCGGCGAGAAATCTGCATGACCGACACACTAAACCACTCAAGTCACACGCACCACACGCGACACGCAAGTTACAGCGCGCCGGCGGCTCTCGCCCGCTCCACCACCTCCGGGATCGCGGCGAGGAACTTCTCCACGTCCTCGCGCGTGTTCGTCCGCCCCACCGTTACGCGCAGCGCGCCCATCGCTTCGCGCTCGGAAAACCCCATCGCCTCCAGCACGTGGCTCATGCGCAGCACACCGCTGGCGCACGCCGAGCCGGCCGACACCTGAATGCCCTGCGCATCCAGCAGCATGATCAGCGCGTCCGCGTTCGCCCCGGGGAACATGAAGTGCGCGTGCCCCGGCAGGCAGGGCTCATGCTTTGCGACGATCACCTCCGGCACCGCCTCTTTCACCCCCGCAATCACCGCATCGCGCAGGCCCGCGATCCGCTGTTGCTCCTGCCCCATCTCGGCGACAGCCTCCTCCAGCGCCGCCGCCGTGGCCGCGGCCGAGGCCACGTCCACCGTGCCGGAGCGGATGCCGCGCTCCTGCCCGCCGCCCAGAATCACCGGCTTCGGCGCCGGCGAACGACGCGCCAGAAGCAGGCCCATCCCGCGCGGGCCGCCGAACTTGTGGGCGCTGGCCGCAAGCGTGGCCGCGCCGAGCTCGTGGAAGTGAACCGGGATGTGCCCGACCGCCTGCACCGCGTCCACGTGCACCGGGGTGCCCGCGGCCTCGGCACGCGCAACCGCCTCGTGCACCGGCTGGATCGCGCCGGTTTCGTTGTTCGCCCACATCACCGCCGCCACCGCGGCCGGGGCATCCAGCGCGGCAAGATCCGAGACCACGCCGTCTCGCCCCACCGGCAGCCATTCGGTCTGGCCCAGAGACTTGACTACCTCGAGCACTGCCGGGTGCTCGATCGGGGTGGACACGACACGGCCTCCGCCGGAGGCGTCGTGAAGCCCACGCACCCCGATGTTGTTCGCCTCGGTGCCGGAGCCGGTGAACACCACCTCCACCGGGTCCGCGCCCAGGGCCGCGGCGATGCGCTCGCGGGCGTCGGCGAGCACCGCGTTGGCCTTGCGTCCGGCGGCGTGCTGGCTGCCGGCGTTGAGGGCGCCGGCGTGCTCCACCCACGCATCGATGGCGCTTTGGCGCATGGGAGTGGTGGCTGCGTGATCGAGGTAGACCATGCCCACAGGTTAGGCGTGCACGCGCGCGCCGCACACATGCGCCACCGCGTCGTTGCCCACGCGCGCGATCACCACGCCCATCTGCCTGTCCCCGCGCAGCTTGAGCTTCTTGCGCAGCTGGTCCGGGTCCACGTCCACCCCGCGCACGAGGATCTCCGCGCTGCCCGCGCCGTGGCCGGCAAGCGTCTTCTTCAGCGCGCGCAGCGGCACCGCCTCGATGAACTCGAAGCCGCTGTAACCCTCCGGGATCGCATTTCCCGTGGTGTAGGCGATGTGCTCGTCCAGCATGCTCAGCCCGTGGCGCGCGGCCCACTGCCGAACCAGCCCGGCGCGCACCACCGCCCCGTCCGGCTCGATGATCCATTTGCGCGGCGCGGTGATTTCCACCTCGTCCGGCTCGTCGTCGGTGACGCGCTCCTCAGAGTCCCGCAGCACTACTGCTTCTCTGCGCGCTCCGCCCGCCAACCCCGGCGTATACAGGCACGCCTCCTTGACTCCCCCATCCACGGACACGACACTGACCAGCCCGTCCCACCCGGAGTAGTCGATGCCCGGCGCGCACTTGACCGCCAACTCGCGGCCGGTGTGCGCGGCCAGCAGGTCCGGCAGCGGCGGCAGGAGCTTCGCCGGGTCGGTGATCCGCTTGCCGCCGGCGCGGCGCGCGGGGTCGGCCACCACCGCCCCGCCGGTGCTCACCGGCGTAAGCGCGTCCGCGCGGGCCAGCCAAGCGTCCGGTCCGAGGTTGTGGCGTGCCATGACCAGGCGGGCGGCGTCCAGGTCCGAGCCGAGCCACGTTACGTCAGCATCACAAAAGGCCGGAGCCTCCGAGCCCACCGAGCAGGTCACGTCGTGGACGAACTCCACCCCTGCCGCCGCGATCCGCTGCGCCCGAACGCGCGCCACGCGCGCCGGGGTGGCCTGCTGCACGGCGTCGGCATCGGTGAGCCAATCCTCCGGGAACTTCCCCGCCGCCACGCGCTGGGAGGAGATGAGCACGCTGACAGCGCGGGCGTACTCGCCGAAGCGGGCATCGAGTACCGCGCGGTCCGCAAACACGGACTGCTTGGTCAGCGCCACCTCCGGCGCAACGTCTGCGATCTCCCCGGCGTGCGCCGCTAGAAAGCGAGCTTCCGCAACGCTAAATCCCACCGCGGCGTCCAATCCTGTCGATGGGCGTGAACGAGAAGAAGTCGTGGTAGCGCAGGTCGTCAACCGGGTCGCCCACCACCGGCGACAGGTCGGCGCGCCAGGCGGCGGCCAGCGCCTCTTCCGCGTCCTCGAAGCGCGCCACCTCGTTCAGCTGCGCCCACGTCGACGGTGCCAGGCGCACCAAGCCGTGGCGCCACCCCTCCAAGATCAGTTGCGGCGGAAACCAGTTGGCGTCGTCCGCCTCCTCGGTGTTGGAATCCGGCTCCTGGCCTTCCGGGTTGGCGGCGACGAAGGTGAAGGTGTCGAACCAGTTGCCGCTTTCAGACTTGCCCACCCACCTCGCGAGCGGTTTCAGGAGGTCGGCGCAGACGTTGAGGTTGGACTCGCGGAGCACGTCGGTAAGCGAAAGCTCGTGCGACTCCAGCTTCAGGCGGTGGTCGTGGAAGGGGCGTGCGTCGTCGAGCAGCACGCCGTCGTCATCAACTGCGAGCAGCGTGCCTGTTTCCTCGAACAGCTCGCGCACCGCCGCGAACAGCAGCGCGTGCGCCTTGTACTTGGTCACGCCCAGCTGGCGGGCCAGGGAAATGGCGGAGCGGCCGAGCCACAGCTCGCCGTCGTCCCACGCGCGCGGCGGGAAATCGCGCGAATCCACCCCGCCGCCGGGAAAGACCGTGATGCCCGGGTAATTCGGCATGGATAACACGCGCTCCTGCATCCACACCTCGAGCCCGTCCGCACCGTCGCGAAGCAGCATCACCGTCGCGGACAGGCGGGCACCTTGAAACCCGCTGCGCTCGTGGACGTCGATGGTGTCGCCGACGTCGTGCGTCAGCACGCCCTGGGTGCGATTCCTTCTCGTGGGCATGGCCGAAAACCCCCAGGCTTACGCCCGGTGCGCACCCCCGCGCTTGGCGCGAGCCCGGCGCGCAGTAAAGCGGCCCTCGTCCACCGTGACCTCGATGGGCTGGTGGTATGCGCGCGAGACGTTCTCGGAGGTCAGCACGTCGTCGATAAGCCCCTGGGCGACCACCTCTCCCTCGTCCAACAGCATGGCGTGGGTGAAGCCCGCCGGGATCTCCTCTAAGTGGTGGGTGATCATGACAATCGCCGGTGCGTCCGGGTCCATGGCCAGATCGCCCAGGTAGGCCAGCAGGTCCTCGCGCCCGCCCAGGTCCATGCCTGCGGCCGGCTCGTCCAGGATCAGAAGCTCCGGATTGGTCATCACCGCGCGCGCGACCAACACGCGCTTCTTCTCGCCGTCGGACAGCGTGCCCCAAGTGCGGTCAATCAGGTGGATCGCGCCGACCTGCTCGAGCACTTCGAGGGCTTGGTCGTAGTCCATCTGGTCGTAGTCCTCGCGCCAGCGCCCCAAGATGGCGTAGCCGGCGGAGACGACCAGGTCGCCCACCTTTTCGTTGTCCGGCACGCGTTGCGCCACCGCAGATGACGTCACGCCGATCGCCGCGCGCAGGTCGCGCATGTCGGTGGCGCCGACGCGCTCGCCGATGATGAACACGGTGCCCTTGGACGGGAACTCCTGGGCCGAGGCCATGCGGATCAGGGTGGTCTTGCCGGCGCCGTTGGGGCCGATGACCACCCACCGCTCGTCCAGCTCAACCTGCCATGTCACGGGGCCCACTAGGGTGTTGCCGCCGCGGATGAACTCCACGTCGCGCATGTCCACCAGCAGGTCCGGGTCTGTCACCAATTCCTCACTCGCATTCACGCATCCATCTTTACCTATTTCGGCCCGCGTGTGTGGGAGGCCCGCGCTACCCTGGCTGATGGAATGCAGGCAGGTTGAGAGGGTCTGAAAAATGGTTGCTCGCTTTGGCATCGACGATGTGCGCCCCCAGGTTTCCGGGCGCACGCTGCCCGCGAAGGCGGTGGTCGGCGAGGTGGTGCCTATTTCGGCGCTGGTGTGGCGCGAGGGCCACGACGCCATCGCGGCGACGCTGGTGCTGGTTTCTCCGTCCGGCGAGCAGTTTTCGGTGCCGATGCACCAGGAGGTCTACCGCCCGGATTACGTCCACGGCATCTTCATCCCCCGCGAAAAGGGGCTGTGGCGCTACCGGGTGGACGCGTGGAGCGACGTGATGGCCACGTGGCGCAATGCGGTGGAGAAGAAGCTCGCTGCCGGCCAGTCGGAAAAGGAGCTCGCCAACGACATCGCCCACGGCGCGGACCTGTTCGCCGCGGCCATCGCCCAGACCCCCTCGCCGCAGGTGCTGGAGAACGCGCGCACATTGCTTCTCGACGACACGCTGCCGCTCGCCGACCGCATCGCGCCCTGCGTCTCAAGTGAGGTGCGCGACGTGCTGGCCGAGTACCCGCTGCGTGAGCTGGTCACCCGCGGACCCGTGGCCGACATCCTGGTGGAGCGCCGCGAGGCGCTGGTGAATTCCTGGTACGAGCTGTTCCCCCGCTCCACCGGCGGCGTGGACGCGATGGGCAACCCCGTCCACGGCACGTGGGAAACCACCGCGGACCAGCTGCAGCGCGTGGCCGACATGGGCTTCGACACCGTGTACTTCCCGCCGATCCACCCCATCGGCGAGGTCAACCGCAAGGGCCGCAACAACACGCTGACCCCGGAGGACGGCGACGTCGGCTCGCCGTGGGCGATCGGGTCCAAGCACGGCGGCCACGACGCCTTCGACCCGAACCTGGGCGGCGAGGACGAATTCCTCGACATGATGGACCACGCCAACGAGCTAGGCCTGGAAATCGCCCTCGACTTCGCCCTGCAGGCCGCCCCCGACCACCCGTGGGCGAAAGAGCACCCGGAGTTTTTCACCGTGCTGGCCGACGGCACCATTGCGTACGCCGAAAATCCGCCCAAGAAGTACCAGGACATCTACCCGCTGAACTTCGACAACGCCCCGGAGAAGCTCTACGCCGAGATCTACCGCGTGCTCATGTACTGGGTGGACCTGGGCGTGACCACGTTTCGCGTGGACAACCCGCACACCAAGCCGGTGGATTTTTGGCACTGGTTGATTGCGAAGGTGCACGAGACCGACCCGGACGTGATCTTCCTGGCGGAGGCGTTCACCCGCCCGCCGCGCATGTACGGGCTGTCCAAGGCCGGGTTCTCGCAGTCCTACACCCACTTCACGTGGAAGACCACGAAGGCGGAGCTGACCGATTTCGCCCAGCTGCTCGTCGACGTCGCAGACGTCTCCCGCCCCAACCTCTTCGTCAACACCCCCGACATCCTGCACGCCACGCTGCAGCAGGGCGGCCCGGCGGCGTTTGCGCTGCGCGCCACCCTGGCCGCCACCATGAGCCCGCTGTGGGGTGTCTACTCCGGCTACGAGCTCTACGAAGATCGCCCCGTTAGCGAGGGCAGCGAGGAGTACCACGACAGCGAGAAGTACCAGCTGCGCCACCGCGACTTCGCCGCCGCGCTGGAAAAGGGAGCCTCGCTCGAGCCGTACCTGACGCTGCTCAACACCATCCGCCGCGACAACCCGGCGCTGCAGCAGCTGCGCCAGATCCGCTTCCACGACATCGCCAACGAGCAGATCATCGCCTACTCCAAGGTCGATGCGGAGACCGGCAACGCGGTGCTCGTGGTGGTCAACCTGGATCCCTCCGCCACCCAGGAGGGCATGCTGCGTGTCGACGCCTCCGCGGTCGGCCTCAATGACGGCGAAACCTTCGAGGTGCACGACCAGATCACCGGCGAGCGCTACACCTGGACCACCGCCGAGACCGGCAACTTCATCCGCCTCGCCCCCGAGAAGAACGTCGCGCATATTTTCCGGTTGCCGGAGGTGCCTTCGGTTCGTCGAGAAGCACTTGCGTACCGTCAGATCTCAGACCACGACTACCGTCCCTAAGGAAGCTCATGAACACCGACCTGCTCATCCCCGAAGGCGACCGCCAGCGCCTGACCGAGTGCAAGCACCACGCGCCCCACGATTTCTACGGCTGGCACCGCGTGGGCGCAGGATCCGTCGTGCGCACCCGCTTCCTCGGCGCCGAGCGCGTGGAGCTGCTCATCCACAACGGCGCCCGCGCCATGGAGCCCATCGGCGACGACATCTGGGCAATCTCGCTTGACGACGAGCACGCGCCCGACTACCGCTTCCGCGTCACCTACCCGGGTGCCGAACCGCGCATTGTGGCGGACGCGTACCACTTCCTGCCCACCCTGGGCTCGCTGGACCTGCACTTGATCAACGAGGGCCGCCACGAGCGCCTCTGGGAGGTCCTCGGCGCGAACGTGCGCTCCTACGAGACCTCGCTCGGCGAGGTCCGCGGCACCTCGTTTGCCGTGTGGGCGCCGAACGCCCAGGGCGTGGCCGTCATCGGCGACTTCTGCGAGTGGAACCCGAACCAGTACCCCATGCGTTCCCTCGGCTCCTCCGGTGTGTGGGAGGTTTTCATCCCCGGCATCGGCGACGGCGCGACCTACAAATACGCCATCCAGACCGCCGACGGCACCCGCGTGGACAAGGCCGACCCCCTGGCCAAACGCACGCTCACCCCGCCGGAGACCGTCTCCGTGGTGGCCGCGCCGAGCGAGTTCGAGTGGACCGACGAAGAGTGGATGAATGCGCGCGCCGGCATCGACGCCACCAACTCCGCCATGAGCGTCTACGAGTGCCACATCGGGTCCTGGAAGCAGGGCTCCAACTACGCCCAGCTGACCGAGGAGCTCGTGCCCTACCTGGTGGAAAACGGCTTCACCCACGTGGAGTTTCTGCCCGTGGCGGAGCACCCCTTCGGCGGCTCCTGGGGCTACCAAGTCACCGGCTACTATGCCCCGACCGCGCGCTGGGGCTGCCCGGACGAGTTCCGCAAACTCGTGGACACCCTGCACGCCAACGGCATCGGTGTGCTGGTGGACTGGGTGCCCGCCCACTTCCCCAAAGACGACTTCGCGCTCGCGCGTTTCGACGGCTCCGCGCTCTACGAGCACCCCGACTGGCGCCGCGGCGAACAGAAGGACTGGGGCACCTACGTCTTCGACTTCGGACGCCGCGAGGTGCGCAACTTCCTGGTGGCCAACGCCCTGTACTGGTGCGAGGAGTTCCACTTGGACGGCCTGCGCGTGGACGCCGTGGCCTCGATGCTCTACCTGGACTACTCCCGCGAGCCCGGCGAGTGGCTGCCCAACCAGTACGGCGGCCGCGAGCACTGGGAGGCCGTGCAGTTCCTCCAGGAAATGAACGCCACCGTGCACCGCGAGCACCCCGGCGTGCTCACCATCGCCGAGGAATCCACCGCCTGGCCGGGCGTGACCGCGCAGACCGACGCCGACGGACTCGGCTTTTCGCTGAAGTGGAACATGGGCTGGATGAACGACACCTTGGAGTACTTCTCCCTGGATCCCATCCACCGCTCCTACCACCACAACGAGATCACGTTCTCGCTGGTCTACGCGTTCTCCGAGCGCTACGTGCTGCCCTTTAGCCACGACGAAGTGGTCCACGGGAAGGGCTCGCTGTGGACTCGCATGCCCGGCGACGACTGGAACAAGGCCGCGGGCCTTCGCGCCCTGTACGGCTACATGTTCTCGCACCCCGGCAAGCAGCTGTTGTTCATGGGCTGCGAGTGGGGCCAGACCACCGAGTGGGACGAGGCCCACTCCGTGAACTGGGACAACATTGCCGACAGCTGGGGCCACGGCTACCACCGCGGCATCCAGCGCCTCGTGCGCGACTTAAACCGCGTCTACCGCGACACCCCGGCGCTGTACTCGCAGGACAACACCCCGATGGGCTTCCAGTGGGTCAAGGGCGACGACGCCGCGAACAACATCCTCGCCTACATCCGCTGGGGCGTGGACGCCACCCCGGTGCTCGCCGTGGTGAACCTCTCCGGTGCCTCCCAGCCCAACTACCGCCTCGGGCTTCCCGAGGCCGGCGAGTGGGAGCTTTCGGTCAACACCGACGACGCCGTCTACGGCGGCGCCGGCAACGACCTGCCGCAGGTGCTCACCACCGAGCCGACCGAGTGGGACCGCTTCGAGCAGTCCGCCGAGCTGCACGTGCCGGCGATGAGCGCGCAGTACTACATCCTGCGCCGCTAGAACAGGGCGCTGGCGAGCCGGGTGCGCGCCGCGATCACGCGCGGATCGCCCGGCTCCAAAAGCGTCAGCAGCTCCAGCAGCCGCTCCTTCGCGCGCGGCTCGGTCTTCACGTGCTCCAGCAGCCGGTCGAAGGCCGCCTCAGGCTGGCCTGCGACAAACTCCTTGTCCGCCATCCACAACAGCTTCTCGACGTCACCCTCCGGCTCCCGCTGCCCCTGCACCCTCTTGAGCACGGCCACGGTTGCCTTCGCCTGCTTGACGTCCGCGTTGGTGGGATCGTCCGCGAGGATCTCGTCGTAGACCGCCGTGGCGGCGTCGAAGTCACCCGCGTTGAGCGCCTCCGTCGCGCGGTCCAGGCGCGGGTCCTCGGCCTTTTCGGCCGGCGTGGTGTCGTCGGCAAGCCCCTGCAGCTGCGGGCCCACCTGGCTGACCAGGGCGCCCACCCACTGCTCGAGCTCGTCCGCAGGCTGGTTGCCCTCAAAGTTGGCCACCGGGCGCCCGCCCGCAAGCGCGACCACCGTGGGCAGCACGCGCACGCCCATCGCCTGGGCGACCTGCGGGGTGGTGTCCGCATCCAGGTAGCCGACCAGGAAGGCGCGCTGGCCCGCCGCCAACTTCTTAAACTGGGCCTTCAAGCTCTCCGAATCCGGGCTGCGCGGCGTGCCGATGAGCAGCACCACGGGAATCTGCATGGAGCGCTCGAAGATGTCCTTTTCAACGTTGGCTTCGGAGACCGTGATAAACGGCTCGAAGCCGCCCTGCGCCTCGTCGTTGCGGTCCGCGAGCGCTCCCAGGTCGATCGCGCCGCCGGTGAACTGCGGGTTGGTCATATTACGCCTCCAGGTGCTTGTTCAGGGATTCGACTTTCTGCTGCATCATGTTCTCGTAGCCGGGGCGGATATCCGCCTTGACCACCAGCGACACGCGCGGGGAGACCTCCTCCACCGCCTGCGTCGCCCGCTTGATCACGTCCATGACCTCGTCCCACTCCCCCTCGATGGTGGTGAACATCGCCGTGGTCTCGTGCGGCAGGCCCGACTCGCGGACCACCTTCACCGCCCGGGCGACAACGTCGGACATCTCCGCGTTAGAGTTTTCGGTCATGGTCGGTGCCACAGAAAACGCTGCAATCATGCGGCCAATCCTAGCGCCGCTGCCAACAGTGCTTGTGCCAGTGCCTCCGGTCGTCCGCGCCACGGCCGGTATCGCGCGGCCACGCCACCACGTGCGCCACCCCGGGTGGGATGTTCTGGTTGCAGCCCGGGCAGATGTAGTACTTCGTCGCAGCCGCCGACCCGATCTGGCGGACCTTGAAGATCTCCCCGTTGGTCCAGCTCGGCCCCTCCATCTCTTGGGTGCCGATGAACGTGGAGCCGTCCCTGGGCAGCACGTACCGCGACACCTGGTGCTGGCGTCGGTTCCTCCGCGGCATCAGAACAGGCGCAGCTCCGCGGACTCGATGCCGCGCAGCTCGTCGTAGTCCAGGGTCACGCACTCGAAGCCGCGGTCGCCCGCGAGCGTGCGCGCCTGCGGCTTGATCTCCTGCGCTGCAAACACGCCGCGCACCGGGCGCAGCAGGTCGTCGCGGTTGAGCAGCTCCACGTAGCGGCTGAGCTGCTCCACGCCGTCGATGCCGCCGCGGCGTTTCACCTCCACCGCCAGCGTGCCTCCGTGAGGGTCGCGCGCCAGGATGTCCACCGGCCCGATCGCGGTCGGGTACTCGCGGCGCACCAAGGTCACCCCGTCGCCGAGCGTGGTGATGTGCTCCGCCAAAAGCTCCTGCAGGTGGGACTCCACGCCGTCCTTGACCAGGCCGGGATCCTGGCCGAGCTCCTTCGTCTCGTCCAGCAGCACCTCGGAGATGGTGATCCGCAGCTGCTCGCCCTTCGGGTTCTCCACGATCCACAGCTCTTCGCCGGTGTCCTCGCCGTCCACGTCCACCACCTGCTCCACCCGAGTGGTGCACGGCGGCGTCATCCAATTCAACGGCTTGTAGGCGCGGTCGTCCGCGTGAATGGACACAGACCCGTCCGCCTTGACCAGAATCAGGCGCATCGCCTCCGGCAGGTGCGCATCCAGGCGGCCGACGTAATCCACAGAGCAACGGGCTATGACAAGACGCATGCCTGTCAGGGTACAGCCGCCCTTAGCGCTGGTTTGCATCGCGCTGCGCGCGCTGGGCCAGCGAACGCACGTCGATACGCTCCTGGCGCACATCCGGTGCCGCCTCCACCCACGACACCAGCCCCATCTCCGTGTGGCGGTCCGCCGCGAACTCGAAATCGCCCTGCGGGCCAGTAAAGCGGAGGACGTGACCGATCTCCGGCATGAACTCCCGTTCACCTTCGGTCACGTCCCTGAAGCCCTCAAACTCCACCCCGCGGCGATCCAACTCCACGTCGTGGTGGAATGTCAGCGAGCGCAGCTTAAAAAACAGCAGCCGCTCGCCGTCGTAGCGCAGCACGCCATGCCGCCAGCCGTGGATGCCCTCTGCCGGCAGCTCGCGCATCATCGCTCGCGCGCCGGAGTTGCGCACCATGGCAAAGCGCCACCCCGCGGCCGCTGCGAGGACTACCAGGAATAGCGCTGCAACAACTGCGACGACCATCATCCCGGCCAAACCTCCTCGACCACGCTGGATAGACATTTGCCAGTGATCATATCGCACAAATCTGAAACACCCCCTCCCGGTTTCCCGGGAGGGGGTGTGTTCGTGGCGGTCGGCGTCTATGCCTTCCTTGCCAGAGACGTCTACTGGCTCTGGCGGCGAACCGCGGCGAGCTCCGCCTCGGAACGTGCCTTGACAACGCGGTCCTCGTCGTGGAGGTGGGACTCCGCTTCAGCGGTGTCAACCTCGTCGGCGAAGATCGCGTAGTCGGCCAAGATGGTCACCTTGTCGCCCACAACGGACAGGAAGCCACCCTGGACGGCGGCGACAATGCGCTCGCCGTCCACCGGGCGGATGGTCACCACACCGTTGTCCTTGAGCTGGCCAAGGAGCGGCTCGTGGCCAGGAAGGATGCCGATCTCACCCTCCGTGGTCTGGGCGGTGACGATGCTTGCCTGGCCTTTCCAGAGCATGCGGTCGACCGCGACCAGTTGAGCGGTAAGTTCAGCCATCTTCTACCCTCCTACGCCTGCAGCTTCTTGTACGCAGCCTCGACGTCGTCCAGACCGCCAAGGCCGTTGAAGGCCTGCTCCGGGTAGTGGTCGAACTCGCCCTCGCAGAGACGGTCGAACGCGTCGATCGTCTCCTCGAGCGGCACGTAGGAGCCCTCGTCGCCGGTGAACTTCTTTGCGACGAAGAAGTTCTGGCCCAGGAAGCGCTGGATCTTACGCGCGCGCTGCACGGTGATCTTGTCTTCCTCGGACAGCTCGTCCATACCGAGGATGGCGATGATGTCCTGCAGCTCCTTGTTCTTCTGCAGGATACCGATCACCTTCTGCGCGACCGCGTAGTGACGCTCGCCGACGATGCCCGGCTCGAGGATACGAGACGTGGAGGTCAGCGGGTCCACGGCCGGGTAGATGCCCTTCGACGCGATCGAACGGGAAAGCTCGGTGGTCGCGTCGAGGTGGGCGAAGGTGGTGGCCGGAGCCGGGTCGGTGTAGTCGTCCGCCGGCACGTAGACGGCCTGCAGCGACGTAATCGAACGGCCCTTGGTCGAGGTAATGCGCTCCTGGAGCACACCCATCTCGTCGGCCAGGGTCGGCTGGTAGCCCACGGCGGAAGGCATGCGGCCCAGCAGGGTCGACACCTCGGAGCCCGCCTGGGTGAAGCGGAAGATGTTGTCGATGAACAGCAGCACGTCCTGGTTCTGCACATCGCGGAAGTACTCCGCCATGGTCAGGCCGGACAGGGCCACGCGCATACGGACCCCCGGCGGCTCATCCATCTGGCCGAAGACAAGCGCGGTATCCGGCAGCACGCCCATGTCCTCCATCTCGAGGAACAGGTCGGTGCCCTCACGGGTGCGCTCGCCGACGCCGGCGAAGACCGAGGTACCGGAGAACTCGCGTGCAATACGCGTAATCATCTCCTGGATCAGCACGGTCTTGCCCACACCAGCGCCACCGAACAGGCCGATCTTGCCGCCCTTGACGTACGGGGTGAGCAGGTCGATGACCTTAATACCGGTCTCCAGGATCTCGGTCTTACCCTCGAGGTCCTTGAACGCCGGCGGCTCGCGGTGGATGCCCCAGCGCTCGCCGTTCTCGCCCACCGACGGGTCGTCCAGGCACTGGCCGAGCGCGTTGAACACGTGGCCCTTCACCTGGTCACCCACCGGCACGGAGATCGGGTTGCCGGAGTCTGCCACCTTAGCGCCACGGACGAGGCCATCGGTCGGCGCCATAGCGATGGTGCGCACGAGGTTGTCGCCCAGGAACTGGGCGACCTCGAGCACGATGGTCTTGGACATCTCGCCGAGGTCGATGTCGACCTCGAGCGCGTTGTACAGAGCGGGCAGCTCGCCACGCGGGAACTCCACGTCGACGACTGCGCCGATGACGCGCACGACACGGCCATTCTCAGAACCGCGCGGGTTCTGAGTGTTCTCGACCTGAGCCGGTGCGGTGTCGGTCTCAGAAGCCGCACCCGCCAGCTCGTCGTTGCGCTCATCAAAAGAGTGAGCAGTAGTCATGATTTAGTCACTTTCTCCACTACCGGACAGCGCGCCAGCGCCGCCGATAATCTCGGTGATTTCCTGGGTGATCTTTGCCTGACGGGCTTGGTTAGCTTCACGGGACAGGTCGTTAGCCAGCTCCGTAGCATTATCCGTCGCGTTCTTCATAGCCGTGCGGCGCGATGCCGACTCCGCTGCAGCGGACTCCAGGAAGATCGAGTAGAGCAACCTGGAGACGTACACCGGAAGCAATTCTTCCATCAGCGTGTCAGCGTCGGGCTCGAAGCTCATGTCCGGGCCCACCTCGCCGGAGGTGGTCAGCATGTCCTGCTGCTCGTACTTGAACTCCTCCAGCACCGGCTCAATCGGCAGGAGCTGGGTGACCCGGGCCTCCTGCGACAGCATGGAGACGAACTCGGTGTAGACGACGTGCACGACGTCGAAGCCGCGCACGGATGCACCTTCGGCACCGTCGACACGCAGCGGCACCGAGCCTTCGGAGCCTGCCATGTAGCCGTCGATGATCTGGTGGCGCACGCCGTGGGTGTCATCCCACGACGGCTGCTGCGAGAACCCGGTCCAAGAACCTTCAACGTCCATGTCGCGGAACCTGAAGTGCGTGACACCCTTGTTGCCGGTGACGTAGCGCACTACCTCGTACCCGGCATCGGTGAGCATGCGCTCCAGCTGCGCGGCCTTCTTCAGGACGTTGTGGTTGTAACCGCCGGCCATACCGCGGTCAGAAGTGACCACGAGGATTGCCGCGACCCGGCCGTTCTCACGCTCGTGGAGCATGGGGTGGGCCAGGGAGCTCGCGGACGCGAGGCGTTCCATGACGTCTTTCAGCTCGTCGGCGTACGGCTTAGCCGCCTCGACGCGCTGCTGGGCCTTGGTGATCTGCGCGGTGGCGATCAGCTCCTGGGCCTTCGTAATCTTCTTCGTTGAGTTGACGGACCTGATGCGGTCGCGCAATTCGCGAAGCGTTGCCATGGTGTTTCCTCCCTTCCTTTATGTAGTAGTCCTAGTCGCGTTGCACGCGCACTAGGAGCGGCTGACGTTGAGCTGGTTCTTGGCCACGTGCTTGGAGTCGAGCGGCTCCGCCTCGGCCTCGCGGACGATGCGCTCGCCGGAGGAAGCCTGGAAGTTACGCGCCAGGTCCTCGTTGATGCGCAGGATCGCGGCCTGAGAGTCGTCGTCAAGCTGCTTGCCGCCCGCAATCTGGTCGTAGACCTGCGGTGCGTTGGCGCGGATGGCCTCGTGCAGCTCTGCCTCGTAGCGGCGGACATCCTCGACGGGAACGACGTCGAAAACGCCCTGGTTCGCGGACCAGATCGAGATGATCTGGTACTCGACTGCCTGCGGAGAGTTCTCGGACTGCTTCAGCAGCTCCACCAGACGCTGGCCGCGCTCGAGCTGCTTCTTGGAAGCGGCGTCGAGGTCGGACGCGAAGGCCGCGAAGGCCTCCAGGTCGCGGTATGCGGCGAGGTCAAGACGGAGGTTACCGGCAACCTTCTTCATGCCCTTGGTCTGCGCGGCGCCACCGACACGGGACACGGAGATGCCCACGTCGATAGCCGGGCGCACGCCCTGGTTGAAGAGGTCAGACTGCAGGAAGACCTGGCCGTCGGTAATCGAGATGACGTTGGTCGGAATGAAGGCGCCCACGTCGTTCGCCTTCGTCTCGATGATCGGCAGCGCGGTCAGGGAGCCGGCACCGAGCTCGTCGTTGAGCTTGGCGGCACGCTCCAGCAGGCGGGAGTGCAGGTAGAACACATCGCCCGGGTATGCCTCGCGGCCCGGCGGGCGGCGCAGCAGCAGGGAGATGGCACGGTATGCCTCGGCCTGCTTGGTCAGGTCATCGTAGATCACCAGGACGTGCTTGCCCTGGTACATCCAGTGCTGGCCCAGGGCGGCGCCGGAGAACGGTGCCAGCCACTTGAAGCCTGCGGAGTCGGATGCCGGAGCCGCCACGATGGTGGTGTACTCCAGTGCGCCGTTGTCCTCCAGAGTCTGGCGCACACCGGCGATGGTGGAGCCCTTCTGGCCGACGGCGACATAGATGCAGCGCACCTGCTTCGACGGGTCACCGGTCTCCCAGAATTCCTTCTGGTTGAGGATGGTGTCGATGCAGACTGCGGTCTTGCCGGTCTTGCGGTCGCCAATGATGAGCTGACGCTGGCCGCGGCCGATCGGCGTCATGGCGTCGATCGCCTTGAGGCCGGTCTGCAGCGGCTCCTCGACCGGCTGGCGGTCGAGCACGCTTGCGGCCTGGAGCTCCAAGGCACGCTCTTCGTTGGACTCGATGGGGCCCAGGCCGTCGATCGGCTGGCCCAGGGGGTTGATCACGCGGCCGAGGAAGTTCTCGCCGACCGGGATCGAGAGAACCTCGCCCGTCCGCTTGACTTCGTCGCCCTCGGAAAGGGTCTCAAAATTACCCAGCACCACGACACCGATGGAATCGGTCTCGAGGTTCTGTGCGACGCCGATGACGCCGTTCGGGAACTCGAGCAGCTCGTTCGTCATGCAACCTGGCAGCCCGGAAACCTGGGCAATACCATCTGCAGCCGAAGTCACCACGCCGACCTCCTCACGGGAGGCCTCCGCGGAGTAGCTCGAGGTGTAGTTCGCTATCGCGCTACGGATCTCATCGGAGGAGATCGTCAGCTCCGCCATGTTCTTCCTGCTCTCGGTAGTTTCTTCCAGCATGTTGTTTTCTATTTGGTCGCCTGGGCCGCCATGTCGGTGCGCAGGCGGTTAATCTTCCCGCGCGTCGAACCGTCGATGACCTCATCGCCCACACGGACAACCATTCCGCCGAGGAGGCTGGGGTCAACCTCAGAGTGGATGGCCATCTCGCGACCGTAAATCTGCTCCAGCTTGCGGGCCAGTGCATCGCGCTGGGTGTCGCTGAGTGCCTCAGCGGCCTTCACGCGTGCGACAGCCTTGCCACGCAGCTCCGCGACGCCCGCGGCCAGCTCGGCCAAGTCGTCGACGGGGTTGTGGTTGGGGCGGCCGATAACCTGCAATGCCAGTGCCTCGGTGAACATCGTCACCTTGCCGTAAATCACGCTAGCCAACAGTCCGCGCTTCTGCGCCGGGGTCGCGGTGCGGTCGGAGAGCAGCTGGGTCAGCTCCTTCTCCCCTTCGAGCAGCGTGGAGAGCTGGTACAGCTCGTTTTCCACCTGCTCCAGCTGGCCCTGCTCCTTGGCACCCAGCTCCAGCGCGCGACGGCCGAGGTTGACCAGACCAGCGCGGAACTCGCGCGGGGTCGACCACTCCTGCTGCGCTGCAGCGGTGAGGATGTTCAAGGTGGGCTCCGCAACCTTGTTGCCGAAGACGTCGCGGATGATGCCCTCGCGCTGCGAGGACTTAAGCGACGTGTCGGCCACGGCGATACGCAGTGCGCGCTCGGTGTCGAGCTGGTCCACGGTGAGGAACAGCTCGGTACCGATCTGCGCAGCCACGGCGACGGAATTGTCGGCGTTCCGGATCAGCTCTTCGAGCTTGCCCGTAACGTGCGACTGTGCTTCGCGACTAGCTGCCTTCATCTCGCCTACTTCCTCGTCGACACGTGGTCGAGCTCGCTCAGGAACTCGTCGATCGTGTTCGAGCGGCGGGTCGAATCCGACAGCTCGGTGCCCAGCAGACGCTCAGCCAGCGAGATGGAGTTCTGGCCCATCTCGTTGCGCAGCTCAGCGACAACCTCCTCGCGGGAGGCCTGCAGCTGCTTCTCGCCGGAGGCGATGATGCGGCGGGCCTCTTCCTCGGCGCGGGCACGAGACTCAGCCTCGATTTCCTTGCCGCGGGTGCGGGCGGCTTCACGGATCTCAGCGGCCTCGTGGCGCGCCTCCGCAAGCTCGGCGTTGTTCTTCTCCAGGGCAGCCTTGGCTTCTTTTTGGGCGACCTCAGCACGCTCGATGCCACCCTTGATTCGGTCTTCGCGCTCCGCCAGCACTTCCTGGAACTTCGGAATGACGTACTTCGCAAAAAGTAGGCCGACGATGATGAAAACGACAAGAGACCAAACCACGTCGTACGCTGCCGGCAGAAGAATGGAAGGTTCCTTCTCCAGCGGCAGCTTCTCGCTGGCCTCTGCGGCAGCGAGGAATGCAGTGACGTCAGTCATTGGTTGCTCCTGATCTAAAAAATGTACGGGTTACTCGTTCGTGTTTTTTAGAACAGGAAGCCGGCGACGAGGCCGATCAGGGCAAGCGCCTCAACGAAGGCGATACCCAGGAACATGGTGGTGCGCAGCTGGCCAGCCATCTCCGGCTGGCGAGCCATGCCCTCGACGGTCTTGCCGACGAGCATGCCGATGCCGATGCCCGGGCCGATGGTTGCGAGGCCGTAGCCGATGGTGCCGAGACCCTCGTAGCGGTTCACGGTCTCCGCTGCCTGAGCAAGAATGATGTCGTTCATGTGAAAGTCGTTCCCTTTCTAGGTGCTCTCCCGCGGGGTGCGGGTGAGCGAGTGACAGATGGTGGGGTTATTCAGTTGGCCGTGTGGTCGCGCTTTGTTAGTGCGCATCCGCGTGCAGCGACAGCTCGATGTACACCGCAGTCAGCAGAGCGAAGATGTACGCCTGCAGGAAGATGATGATCAACTCGTATGCGGTGAACAGCAGCGCTGCGATGAGGGTCAGGCCACTCACTGCCGTCCATGCGTTCAGCTGCCAGAAGAAGAAGTTCGTGGCGGAGTACAGCAGGACGAGAATGATGTGGCCAGCCAGGAAGTTCGCCATAAGACGAAGAGCCAGGGTGACCGGACGCAGAATAAACGTCGAGAAGAACTCGATCGGCACCACCAGGAGGTGGAGCAGCGGCGGAAGGCCGGGAATCACGGTCGAGTGCTTGAAGTATGCGATGCCGTAGCGCTTCACGCCGGCGTAAATCATCGCAATGTAGGCCGCAACCGCCATGACGATCGGCATGCCGATACGTGCGTTAGGCGAGATGTTCAGGCCTGGGATGATCGTTGCGACGTTCATGAACAGCGTGGTGAAGAAGATGGTGCACAGCAGCGGCAGGAACCGCTTGCCGTCCTTCTTCCCCAGCGTGTCCTCCGCGATATGCACGCGGACGAAATCGACACCGATCTCGGCGACATTCTGCAAGCCCTTGGGAACCAGCTTCGGGTTCCGGAAGGCAATAACAAAGAGGAGCACCAAAATCGCCGCCATGAACAGGCGGACGAGCATGATGCGATCGAGTGCGAACCACCCATTAGCGAAGTCTTCGCCAATGAGCTGGCCGTACGTCTGCCCCGGGAAAAATTCTGGACCAAGCGAAGGTGCGTGGAATTCACCCTTCATGGCCAAAGTTGTAACGCTCAGCGTTCTCTCCCGTTCTCGGGCCGCGCTCCGATGCGCTCGGCGCGCGGTGCGATGGACGTCTTCAACAAAGACTGCCTCCGCGGCGGACTCCGTCGCACATCTGCTTCCGCGGGGGCAGGGGATGTCGTTCTTGCGCCGGTTTCCCCTGCTTACGAGGGTTAATATCGACTCGGAACAAACCCAGCGGTAATCCTAACAGGCCGTCCGCGCAAAGTAGGTTTTACCTGTGTAGTTGTCCCCCCGACGCACCACCCCAACCCACGAAACCGGGCAACTACCCAGCTCGGACGCTTTTCCGCCCTGCTGTTAGGTCTGTCACAGCTTGCGCGTACCTCTAATCCAGGTAGGTGGTGCGGGTGGTAATCAGACCCCAGGTTTCGGCACCCAGGGCGACAACTAGCGCCGCCATCGTGGTGATGCCGAACGCCTGGTGGTCGTAGAAGTCGAAGCCGCGGATCCACAGGAAAAACAGCACCAGCACACCCATCTTGAGCAGCCAGCCGCCGAGCACGATCGCCATCGTGGCGTTCGGGGTGGAGTTCGAGGTGGCCAGCACGGTTGCGGCGGTGAGCAGCACGAAGCTTCCGCCCACTGCGACGCCCATCAGCGCGGCCCAGATGCCGGGCAGGTCGCGGGCGGCGCCCCACCCCATCAGCGCGACCACAGTGAGCACCACGAGCGCCCAGCTGGCCACCTTCAGCGCGCGCACGAGAGGCTTGCGGTGGTCGGTCATGGCGTTAGCGTCGTTGACTTCAAGCGGTTTCACGCTGCGTCATCCTACCCGCCGGGCCGATCTTTCCCTTGGCCAAGGGCACCAGCGTGAGCAAAAACGCAACCAGCAGCGCCGCCACGCTTAACGACGCCGCGACTTTGAACGGCACCACGGAAAAGCTCACTGCACCGAAGGCGACGGCGGAGACCCACATGTAGAGCACCAGCACGGTGCGGCGGTGCGTGTGCCCGAGCCGAAGTAGGCGGTGGTGGATGTGCCCTGCGTCCGCGGCAAACGGGCTCTGCCCGCGCGCGGTGCGGCGGATCACGGCCCACACCAGGTCCAGCACTGGCAGCGCGATCGCGGCCAGCACAACGATGATCGGGCTGACCAGCGCCACTAGGTCGGCGGCGCCGTAGAGCGACATGTTGATCTTGCCGGATGCCGAAATCGACGCCGCGGCGAGCAGCAGCCCGATCAGCATCGCCCCGGAGTCGCCCATGAAGATGCGCGCGGGCTCGAAGTTGTGGGGCAAAAATCCCGCGCAGATCCCCACCAGGATCGCGCAGATGATCGCCGGCGGGTAGGCGGAGACTGCCCCGCCCTGGTCGTGGAGCACCGCCAGCGAATAGATCAGGATCGCAGAGCCCGCGATCATGCCCAGCCCGGCGGCGAGCCCGTCGATGCCGTCGACGAAGTTCACTGCGTTGATGAGCAGCACCGTAAACAGCGCGCTCAAGACCATGCCCTGGGCTTGATCCAGGATGAGCGTGGTGCCCTCCCCGAACGGCAGATAGAACACGGTGAAGATAATGCCCAGCGCGGTCATGATGATCGCGGCGGCGAACTGCCCGATTAGCTTGGTCAGCGCGCGCAGCTCGTACAGGTCGTCCACCACGCCGACGAGCACGATGGCGAGCCCGCCCACCAGTACCGCAGTCATTTCCGGGGTCACTGGGGCGAACCCGCGGGTCAGCGCCGGCAACTGCTGCGCGAGCCCGTAGGCAGCCAAGAATCCGGTGAACATGGCCAGCCCGCCTAGCGACGGGGTCGGCTGCGTGTGCACGTCGCGCTGGCGGATCTCCGCCACCCTGCCCGTGCGCACGAGCATGGACCGCACCGGCCCGGTGGCCAGGTACGTGACTGCGGCCGCCACGAGCAGGACAAGTCCCAGCTCACGCAGCGGAACACCGGAGGCGTTCATCGGCGGCTACTTCCTCCGCAAGCTCTCCGGGTCAAGTCCTAAGACCTGACCAATGCGTTCGGCGGAAATCGCCCCCTCACGCAAGATCCGCGGCGCGGGCCCGGAAATGTCGATGATTGTGGACGGCTCCCCGATCTCCGCCGTGCCCCCGTCGAGGTAGATGGGCACCTCGTCGCCGAACTGCTGCCGCGCCTCGGTGGCGGTGGTCGCCGGCGGGTTGCCGGAGATGTTGGCGGAGGACACGGCCATCGGCCCGGTCTCCTGCAAAAGCTCGAGCGCCAGCGGCTGGTTCGGCATGCGCAGCAGCACGGTGCCGCGCGTGTCGCCCAGGTTCCACGGCAGGCTGGGTGCCTCGGGCACGACGATGGACAACCCACCCGGCCAAAACGCCTCGACCAGCGTCTTGGCGGTTTCGGTGAATTCGCGCACGAGCCCCTGGATGGTCACCCAGGAGCCCACCAGCACCGGCACCGGCATGTCGGGCCCGCGGCGTTTGGTGGCCAGAAGTGTTTCCACGGCGTCGTTGTTGAACGCGTCGCAGCCGATGCCGTACACGGTGTCCGTCGGCAGCACGACGCAGCGGCCGGCCCGGACGGCGTCGGCGGCCGCGCGCACGCCTTCGATGCGCTTCTGCGGGTCGAGGCAGTCGTACGTTTCCCTCAATGTTCGCTCCTTGGCCGTCGGGCAGTTACCGGGCTAGCTTACTCGCCGTGACAAACCGAGCCCGCCCAGTCATGTCCTCCAGCGGGCGCACGTCCGCGAAACCGCCGGCGCGCAGCTCGGCCTGCACAGCCTCGGAGGTGGTGTCGTCGTGCTCGATGCCCACCGCTCCCCCATCTTTGAGCATTTGCTTGACCGCGGGCACGAGCCCGCGAATCGCCGCCATCCCGTCCGCGCCTGAAAACACTGCCTCGTGCGGGTCCGCGTAGACCTCCGCCTGCAGCTCGGGCGTCTCCGGCACATACGGCGGGTTGGTCACCACCACGTCCGCGTTGATCCCGGCGAGCAGCTCCGGGTCGGTCATGTCGCCCGCCACCGCGTTGACCTGAGGCGCAAGCTTCTCGACGTTGCGCTGCAGGTAGGCGCGCGCCGCCTCCGAGCGTTCCACGGCGTAGACGTTCGCGTCCGGCCTGGCGCGGGCCACCGCGATGGCTAAGGCTCCGGTGCCGGACCCGAGGTCGACGACGGTGGGGGCCGGAGGTGCGTCGATAAGCTTCCGCACCGCCCACTCGGCGAGGACCTCTGTTTCGGGCCGGGGGATGAACACGCCGGGGCCGACGGCGAGGTCGACGCCGTAAAACGGCGCGGTGCCGGTGATGTGCTGCAGCGGCTCGCGCCCGGCGCGGCGGTCGACGAGCTCGGTGTAGCGCCCGCCGAAGTCCGCCGGCGCTTCAGCGAACATGAGCTGCATCGGCGCGACGCCGAGCACGTGCGCGGCAAGCAGGCGCGCATCCACCTCAGGCGAGTCGACGCCCGCCTCGCGCAGCGTGTTTGTGGCGCTCGCGATCTGGGAGCGGACGCTACTCTGCTTCAAGACGCTCCTGGCGCTCGTGGGTCTGCAGCGCCGTGATGAGGTCGTCCATGTTGCCGTCCAGCACCGAATCCAGGTTGTTGGACTTGTAGTTGATGCGGTGGTCCGAGATGCGGTTCTCCGGCCAGTTGTAGGTGCGGATGCGCTCGGAGCGGTCCATGGTGCGCACCTGGGACGCGCGGCCCTCGGCCTCCTCCGCCTCCTGCTTCTCGCGCTCGAGCTGGTCCAAGCGGGCCTGCAGCACCTGCATGGCACGGGCGCGGTTCTGGATCTGCGAGCGCTCGTTCTGGCAGGTCACCACAATGCCGGTGGGCAGGTGGGTGATGCGCACGGCCGAGTCGGTGGTGTTCACGCCCTGGCCGCCCTTGCCGGAGGAGCGGTACACGTCGACGCGCAGATCCTTCTCGTCGATGTTGACGCTTTCAATCTCGTCGGCTTCCGGGAAGACGTACACGCCGGCGGCAGAGGTCTGGATGCGGCCCTGGGACTCGGTGACGGGAATGCGCTGCACGCGGTGCACGCCGCCCTCGAACTTCAGCTTGGACCAGGCGCCGTCGCGCGACGGGTTCTTGGACTTGACCGCGACGGTCATGTCCTTCACACCGCCCAGATCGGACTCTGCGACGTCGAGGACCTCCCAGGTCAGGGCATGCTTCTCGCAGTACTTCTGGTACATGCGCGCCAAGTCGCCGGCGAACAGCGCGGCTTCTTCGCCGCCGGCGCCGGCCTTGAGCTCCATGATGATGTCGTCGCCGTCGTGCTCGTCGCGCGGAGCGAGCAGGTCGGCCAGCTCCTCCTCCAGGCGGACAATCTCGCCCTCGAGGCGCTTGGCTTCCTCGGCGAACTCCTTGTCCTCGTTGGCCATCTCGGCGGCGGCCTCGTGGTCCTCTTGTGCCTGGGTCAGGTCGTTGTAGACGTTGATGATCGGCTGCAGCTCCGCGTAGCGCTTGGACAGCTTGCGGAACTGGTCCTGGTCGCCCGCTACCTCCGGGTCGCCCATTTGGGCCTGGATGCCCTGGTATTCGGCGACGTAGTCGTCGACAAGCGAAACCTGCGTCTTGTCTGCCATTAGGAGTAGTCCTCCTCCATCTCGGTCTGCGCCATCGGCGCGGAGTTGGCCACGCCGATGAGGAACTCGCCGTTGGTCTTCGTCTTCTTCAGCTGCTTGATCAGCATGTCAATGGACTGCTGCGGATCCAGAGCGGAGAGGATGCGGCGCAGCTTGTGCATCACGCGCGCCTCCTCCGGGCTCATCAACAGCTCGTCCTTGCGGGTGCCGGACGGGTTGACGTCCACAGCCGGGAACACGCGGCGCTCCGCGATCTTGCGGTCCAGCTTGAGCTCGGCGTTGCCGGTGCCCTTGAACTCCTCGAAGATCACCGTGTCGCCGGCCGAGCCGGTCTCCACCATCGCGGTGGCGATGATCGTCAGCGAGCCGCCCTCCTCGATGTTGCGGGCGGCGCCCAGGAAACGCTTCGGCGGGTAGAGCGCGTTGGAGTCCACGCCGCCGGAGAGGATGCGGCCGGACGCCGGGGATGAGTTGTTGTACGCGCGGCCCAGTCGGGTGATGGAATCCAGCAGGACCACCACGTCCTGGCCCATCTCCACCAGGCGCTTCGCGCGCTCGATTGCGAGCTCGGCCACGGCGGTGTGCTCTGACGGCGGGCGGTCGAACGTGGAGGCAATCACCTCGCCGTTGACGCTGCGCTGCATGTCCGTGACTTCCTCCGGACGCTCGTCCACCAGCACCACCATGAGGTAGCACTCCGGGTTGTTGGTGGCGATCGCGTTGGCGATGTTCTGCAGAATCGTCGTCTTACCGGCCTTCGGCGGGGAGACGATCAACGCGCGCTGACCCTTACCAATCGGCATGACCAGGTCGATCACGCGGGTGGTGAGGATCTTCGGCTCAGTTTCCAGACGCAGACGGCGGTTCGGGTACAGCGGGGTGAGCTTGTGGAACTCCTTGCGCGCCTTCGCCGCCTCCGTGGTCTGGCCGTTGATGGAATCCACGCGCACGACCTGGTTGTAGCTGCGGCGGTTGCGGCCGTTGCCCTGCGAGTGGGACTGGCCGTTCGCGCGCACCTGCGCCGTCACCGCGTCGCCGGAACGCAGTCCGGACTGGCGCACCAGCTTCTGCGGCACGTAGACGTCCGCGTTGGACTGGCGGTAGCCGGTGGTGCGGATGAACGCGGAGCCGTTGTCCTGCACGTCTGCGATACCCGCGACATCCTGCAGGTCCTCCGGGTTGAAGTTCTGGTTGTCGTTGTTGGCGTTGTTTCCGCCGCCGTGGTTGTGGTCCCGGTTGCGATTACGGTTGCGGCGCCCGCGGCGGCCGCGGCGGCCCCCGCCGTGGTGGTCGTCGTTGTTGTTTCCGCCGTGGTTGTTGTTGCCGCCGTGGTTGTTGCGGCCGCCACGGTCGTTGTTGCCGCGCTCCTGATTGCCGTCCTGCTCGTCGCGGTTGTCCCGGTTGTCCCGGTTTTCGCCGCCCTGCTGCTCGTCGTGCTGCGAGCGCGCGCGGTTGCGGCGGGCGCGGCGTGCCGCGGAGCGCGACGCCCCGCGGGACTCGTCGTCGTCGCCAGGCTGCTGCTTCTCAGCTGGCTCGGCCGGCTTCTCCGCCTTCTCCGGCTTCTCCACCGGCGCAGCCTTTTCGGCGGCGGCCTTGCGCGGCACCTGCCCGGTGACGATGGCCTGGATGAGTTCCCCCTTGCGGAGCCCAGAGATCCCCTTGAGTCCCTTCTCGGCGGCGAGCTTGCGCAGCTCCGGAATCTTCATTGCGGCGAGGTCGGCCGCGGTGCCGGTTTCGGTCACGTGTGTCCTTTCGTCGCTAAGCCAGCTGCTTCATCGCGCAGATATTCGCGTTTGCATACACCGGTAGCGGTCGTGTGCGGTCTTACGGATCCCGCGGGCCCGGGGAAACGTTCCTCCCGGTTGCTCCGCCAGCACCCTCGACCGGAAAAGTTCCGGGACGGGTGCAATTCGCACGATCCACGCAAAAGTGTAGCGCATAGAAGGCCCTGCGCTAATCAGGCCCGCGCTAACATGGCCTGCATGCTTTCAACGATGCAGGAGGTGCCGTTCTCCGTCGCCAGGATTTTGGAGTTCGGCACCACCGCCCACGCCAACACGAAGTGCACGACGTGGCGCGCATCCGGCGCGGAGGAGACTACGTTCGCCGAGATTGGCGCGCGCGCCGCGGCTTTTGCGCACGCGCTGCACAGCGACCTGGGCATCGACGGCGACCAGCGTGTCTCCACGCTGCTGTACAACTGCGCGGAGCACATCGAGGTGATGTTCGCCGTCGCCGCGAAGGGCGCGGTGTTCAACCCGTTGAATGTGCAGCTCATGGTGGATCAGATCGCGTACGTGGTCAACCACTCCGAGTCCGAAGTCATCGTCGCGGACCCGCGCCTGGCGGAGAAGCTCGGCGCAATCTTGCGGGACTGCCCCACCGTGCGCGCGGTGGCGTTTACAGGCATCGCCCCGCTTGACGACGCCGCTGCGCACCTCCCCGACACAGTCCAGGTGTACAGCTACGAGCAGCTTCTCGACGGCCGGCCGACGTCCTACCCATGGCCCGAACTGCCGGAAAACACCGCCGCAGCGCTGGTGTACTCCACCTCCACCACCGGCGCCCCGAAGGGCGTGGCGTATTCGCACCGCTCCCTGTGGTTGGAGGCCACGGGCCTGCGCGCCACAGACTCGTTGGCCGTGACCCACGGCGAGACCTTTTTGTGCTGCATCCCCATCTACCACGTGCTCAGCTGGGGCGTGCCGCTCGCCGCGTTTTTGGCCGGCACTCCACTGGTGCTGCCGGATTCGGACATGTCCGCGCCCACCCTGGCCAAACTCATCGCCGGCACCCACCCTCGCGTGGCGCACGGCGTGCCCACCCTGTGGATCCAGCTGATGGTGCACTACCTGCACAACCCGCCCGAGCGCATGAGCCTGCAGGAGATCTTCGTTGGCGGCTCCCCCGCCCCGCCCGCACTGATCAAGGTTTGGGAGGAGCGCTACGGCGTGGACGTGGTGCACGTGTGGGGCATGACCGAGACCTCCACCGTCGGCACCGTGGCGCGGCCGCCGTCGGGCGCGTCGGGTGAGGCCCGCTGGGCCTACCGCGTCTCCCAGGGCCGCTTCGCCCCCACCCTGCAGTACCGCGTGGTCAACGACGGCCAAGTCATGGCGCCCACCGACCTCACCCAGGGCGAGATCCAGGTGCGCGGCAACATGGTCGCCGCCAGCTACTACCACTCGCCCACCCAGGAGCCCGGCGAGATCGCCTCGCGCTTCCGCGGCGAAGATGTCGACGACGAGCGCGAGCACTTCACCGCCGACGGCTGGCTGCGCACCGGCGACGTGGGCACCGTGACCAACGCCGGCTTCCTCACGCTCTACGACCGCGCCCGCGACGTCATCCGCTCCGGCGGCGAATGGATCTACTCCGCCCAGGTGGAAAACCTGATCATGGAATCCGAAGAAGTCATCGAGTGCGCCGTCATCGGCATCCCCGACGACAAGTGGGGCGAGCGCCCCCTCGCTGTGACCAAGCTGACCGCCGAGGTCGCCCCCACTGCGGAGACCGCCGCTCGCCTGCGCGCCGGGCTCGCCGACGTGCTGCCGAAGTGGATGGCGCCCGAGTACTGGACCTTTGTCGACTCCATCGACAAGACGTCCGTGGGCAAGTTCGACAAGAAGGACCTGCGCAAACACCTCGCCAAAGACGAGTTCGACATCATCGCCTTGCCCGGCCCCGGCAGCCGGCCGAAGGCGACGTCGTAAAGCGAAAAGTCACGGTACGATGGCGGGGCATGACAGCAAAGCCAAGCATTTTCTCCAGTCCATCCCGCTACGTGCAGGGCAAAGATGCCATCCACGAGCTGGGCAAGTACCTGAAGCAGCTCGGCGAGAACCCGCTGCTGCTTTCCGACGACACGGTGTGGGGCCTCGTCGAACAGTCCCTCACCGACGGGTTTGAAAAGGAAGGCCTCCCGGTCAACCGCGTCAAGTTCGAAGGTTTCGCAACCGCCGAGCGTGTCGACGACACGGTCAAGCTGATCAAGGACAATAACTACGACGTGGTGGTCGGCCTCGGCGGCGGCTCCGCCATCGACTCCGCGAAGGCCGCCGGCTTCGAGGCGGACATCCGCTGGGCTTCGGTGCCCACCGCGGCGTCTTCCGACGCTCCGACTTCCACGCTTTCGGTGATCTACACCGAGGACGGCGCCTTCGACGAATACCGCTTCTTCCCCCGCAACCCCGACTTGGTGCTCATTGACACCCAGCTGGTCGCCGGCGCCCCGGAGCAGTTCCTCGTCGCTGGCATCGGCGACGCCATGGCTACCTGGGTGGAGGCACGCGCGACCGCAAGGGGCAACGGCACCACCATGAACGGCGGCCACCCCACTCGCGCAGGCGCTGCTCTTGCAGAGCTGTGCGCTGACATTCTGCGCAAGGACTCCTTCGCCGCCCTCGATGCGGTTCGCGCAGGCGTAGTCACCCCGGCGCTTGACGCCGTGGTGGAGGCGAACACCCTGCTGTCCGGCCTCGGCTTCGAGTCCGGCGGCTTGGCCGCGGCGCACGCCATCCACGACGGCCTGTCCGCCGCCGAGCAAACCCACGGCCTCTCCCACGGCGAGAAGGTCAACATCGGCACTCTCGCCCAGCTGATCATGGAGGGCGCCGACTCCGAGGAGATCGAAGACTTCATCGAGTTCACCACCAAGGTCGGTCTGCCTACCACGCTGACTGAGGTGGGCCTGTCCCCCGAGGACACCGACGTCCTCGAGGCTGTTGCCAAGGCCGCGACCGCCGAAGAGGAGACCATCCACAACATGCCGTTCCCGGTCGAGCCGGCCCAGGTTGTCGAGGCGCTGATCACCCTCGAGCACACCGCCCGCCGCGTCCGCGAAGAGCGCGGCCTGCCGGAACCGAAGAAGTACGAGGCGAAGCACTAAGCTCGCGCGATCCGGGGCCGCACGATGCTTTCGTGCGGCCCCTTTTTATGCCCGTTTTTATGCCTGTTTCCGCAATTGCAGAACGTTCGGACACAATCGGACATATCGAACATACCCCCGTTTTCCATTTTCCATTTTCCATTCTGCAGTTGCGGAACGATCGGACACAATCGGACATTTCCCTAAATGTGCACTTGAGATGGTTCCGCAATTGCAGAATCCGCCCCCAGATGTCCACTAAAATAAACACAAAAATCCTTTATATCGAACACTCTTGCGTTTACGCTCGACGCCAAACAGCAACCGCCAAACCATCCCCGGGGGACCTGCCATGACAGCAGCCATCGAAACCGAGCGCACATCTCTGCTTATCGACGAGCTAAAGCACCACCACCGCAATTCCCACTTCCACCGCGCCGAAATGCTTAACGCCCTCGGCCAACTCGATGAAGCCGACATCGCCTCCCAGCGAGGTGAGACATCCACCGCCACCTGGCTCAAACGCGAGCTCAACCTTGCCACGGCCACGGCTTACGAATACGTCCACGTCTCCCGGGGTCTTCGCAGATTCCGCCTGCTGTATGAGACGTTTCGCTCCGGCATCATGCCGTACTCCACCATGCGCCTGCTGCTGCGCTACATGCACGAGCAGAACGAGGAAGAACTGGTAGACCTCGCTCTAATTCACGGTTACTCCGAACTCGAGCAGGTCCTTGCCGGCAGCGATCCCGCCGAGGAACGGGAGCCGGAGGAACCAGTGGTGACCGCGAAGTTTCGCACGGACGGCATGCTCGATTTCCGCGCACTGCTTCCGGCTGTCCAGGGCCAGGCGCTGCTCTGCGCGCTGAAAATCGCGCAGTTGGCGAACTACTGCGCAGAACTCCCCGATGTGGACGAGCTTGCAGACCCAGAGGAGCTAGAGAGGCTCATTGACGCAGTAGAAAACGAACCGGAGGCGTGCCCTGCAGACGAGACGGTGGAAACAGAACGCCCACGGACAAAGTTGGACATGGACAGCATCTTGCGGCCCCCGTCCCGCTACGGCAATCCGGAAAGGAAGGACCTCTACCCCGCTTTTGTTGCCATGATGGAGATGGTGCGTACGAACCCAGTCAGCGCCCTGCGCGCACCGGGCGCCCACGTCAATATTGTGCTCACGGAGGACGGCGGGGCATGGATGCCGCAGAACACCTCGGCTCGCTCAGCGGAGGTTCGAAGCTACATCGCAAACGCGAATGTTCGGCTGCACCTGCTAGACAAGAAAGGACTGACTATCCACGTCGGCCGGTCCCGCCGCTTCGCCACGGACGCCCAGGTGCTCGCCTTGCTCACGGCCTGGGGCCACCAGTGCGCGATGCCCGGTTGCAACCACAAGCGTTTCATCGAGATCCACCACATCCGGGAATGGGAAGAAGGTGGCGAGACGAACATGGACAACCTGATCCCACTGTGCTCGAGCTGCCACGCAAAGATTAGCCACGGGCTCGCCTATATTCAGCCGCACGGCCCTGACCTGTACTTCCGACTTCAGGACGGAACGCAGTATGTGTCTAGGAACCGCTCCCTGCCGACGAGGACGCGCGACCACACTGGTCCGCTGCGCGACACAGTTACGCCGGGTGACTCGTTCGCGGAATAGTTAGTCGCGCACGAGCTCCGCGGTGGCTGGGCCTGCGACGTCGAGTTCGATGACGCGGAGGCCGGCGGAACGGGCTTCGTCGAGAAGCGAAGGCTCCACCCCGGTCGTGGTGAGCACCAGCGCGGTCGGGCCGGCGCCGGAGAGGTAGGCGGCGTGGCCGCGGTTGCGCAGGCGGTTGACCCACTCAGCCGTCACCGGCAGGACGTCGGCGCGGTACGGCTGGTGGAGGCGGTCGCGGGTGCCCTCGAAGAGCAGCTGCGGGTGATGCTGCAGCGCGGCCGTCATCACTGCTGTGCGCGAGACGTTGAAGCGTGCGTCGGTGTGGGTGACGTGGCTGGGCAGCACCTTGCGCACGGCGTTGGTGGAGGCGTGGAAATCAGGAACGAGGGCGACGGCCTTGATTGACTCGTCCACCGGGATGCGCACGGCGCGGTAAGACGGCTTGGACTGGCCGTCGACGGGGATGTCCGTCCAGGACACTACTGCCCCGCCGAGGGCGGACGCGCCGGCGTTGTCGGGGTGGCCCTCGAACTCGGAGGACAGCTGCACGACCGCATCCTCGTCCAGCGGGAAGCCTGCCAGCGCGTTGGCGGCGACCACCCCCGCGACGGCGGCCGAGGCGGAGGAGCCGAGGCCGCGGGACTGCGGGATGGTGTTGTGGCACACCACGCGCAATCCGGGCGCGGAGACGTCGGCGGCGGACAAGCCGGACTGGATGGCCCGGACGACGAGGTTGGAGCTGTCGCGGGGTAGGTCGTCGGCGCCCTCGCCAAAGATTTCCACCTCGAGGCCGGATTCGGTGACCTCCACCTCAACGGTGTCGTAGATGCTCAGCGCGATGCCGAGGGTGTCGAAGCCGGGGCCCAGGTTCGCCGACGAGCCGGGGACGGTGACCTTGACTTTCAGGCCGGGCTGCAGATCGATAGCCATAGACGGAAACCTTAGGAGTCGAGGCGGATGACGGAGTTGACGGCGAGCACGTCGTCGTGGCCGGAAAGCTGTTCCACGATCGCCTTGAGGTCCTCCTCGAGCGCGGCGTGGGTGACAACGATCAGGTGGGCCTCGTCGCCGGACTCCTCCTGACGCACCGCGGACAGGGAAATGCCTGCCTTGGCGAAGCGGGCGGTGAGGCCGGCGAGCACGCCGACGCGGTCGTTGACCGTCATGTTGATGGTGTAGCGAGTGGTCACCTGCTCAAACGCGACGACCGGGTAGTCCGCGTAGGGGTTCTCGGCCGGGGCGCGGCCGCCGTGGACCTTGTTGCGGGCGGCGCCGACGAGGTCGCCGAGCACTGCGGATGCGGTGGGGGCGCCGCCGGCGCCGTTACCGTAAAACATAAGTCGACCTGCTGCTTCTGCCTCGACGAAGATGGCGTTGTAGGACTTGTCCACGGTAGCGAGCGGGTGCTCGTTGGGCACCAGCGTCGGGTGGACTCGGGCGTTGACGCCGGTGGTGTTGCCGGCGTCGTCGACAAGCCGCTCGCAAATGGCCAGCAGCTTGATGGTGTGGCCGGACTTCTTCGCGGCCTCGATGTCGTCTGCGGTGATTTTGGTGATGCCTTCGCAGTACACGTCGTCGAAGGTCACGCGGGTGTGGAAGCCCATGGAGGCGAGGATCGCGGCCTTGGATGCGGCGTCGTGGCCCTCCACGTCCGCGGTCGGGTCTGCCTCCGCGTAGCCGAGGCGGGTGGCCTCGGCGAGCGCTTCCTCGTAGCTCGCGCCGGTGGAGGCCATGGCGTCGAGGATGAAGTTGGTGGTGCCGTTGACGATGCCGGAGATGCTCTGCACTTGGTCGCCCGCCAGCGAGCGACGCAGCATGCCCACCACCGGGATGGCGGCGGCGACGGCCGCCTCGTAGTAGAGGTCGACGCCGGCGGCGTTGGCGGCGTCGGCAAGCTCGGCGCTGTGGGCGGCCACAAGGGCCTTGTTCGCGGTGACCACGGACTTGCCCGCCTTCAGCGCCTCGAGGACGAGCTCGCGCGGGTAGTCGATGCCGCCGATCAGCTCGACCACGATGTCCACGTCGTCGCGGGTGACCAGCTCGCGCGCATCCCCGGTCAAGTACAAGCCCTGGACCTCGGGAGCATCCTTATGCTTCTCGACGTCCGATACCGCGACACCCCTCACCTCGATCGGGCTGCCAATTCGGTGCTCCAAGCTGGAAGAGAACTCCGACAGCAGGCGCAGCACCTCGGTACCGACGGTGCCCTTGCCCAGCACGGCGATGCCCACGGGGGTGCCGATGCCCTTGCCCGGGTAGTTGCCGTTGTATCCCTCGGCGGTGGCGGAAGTCATGTTGCGTGTAGCTCCTTCGTCGTGCGTGGCGGGGATCAGCGGTGAACCGCTTTGTCTACTATCGCGCAAATGGCACCGACGGTCAATTAATATTCGCGGGCGATGAGATCCTCGACCGTCTCCCTACGCACCATCGGTGTCACCTCACCGCCGCGCACGGACACCACTGCCGGGCGGCCGAACGCGTTGTAGTTCGAGGCCATGGAATAGCAGTAGGCGCCGGTGGCGGCGAGAGCGATGAGGTCGCCCGGGGCGATGTCGTCGGGCCAGGAGGCCTCCTCCACCAGGATGTCTCCGGACTCGCAGTGGGATCCCACCAGGCGCGTGTCGGTGGGGGCGCCATCGGTGAAGCGGTTGACCACGCGGGCGTCGTAAAGCGCGCCGTACAGCGAGGGACGAATGTTGTCGCTCATGCCGCCGTCGACGGCGATGTAGCGGCGTGAGGTGGTAAACGAGGTGTCCACATCCTTGATCACGCCGGCGGTGTAGACGGTGACCGCGGACGGGCCGGCGATCGCGCGGCCGGGCTCGACCACCACGGTGGGCGCGGCGATGCCCAGCTCGTCGGCAACCTCCTGCACCGCGGCGAGCAGGTCCCGGGCCACAGCGTTGACGTCCAAAGGCGACTCCCCCGGCATGTAGGCGATGCCGTAGCCGCCGCCGAGGTCGAGGTAGCCCAGCGCCACGCCCTGGGTCTTCCAGATCTCGGCGTACAGGCCCAGCACGCGCTCGGCGGCGAGCTTGAAGCCCTCGGCGTCGAAAACCTGGGAGCCGACATGGCAGTGCAGGCCGGTCAGCTCCAGCCAGTCGGATGCGATGGCTGCGGTGGCGGCGGAAAGCGCGTCGCCGGTAGCGAGCGAGATGCCGAACTTCTGGTCCTCGTGGCTGGTGGCGATGAATTCGTGCGTATGCGCGTCCACGCCGGGCTTCACGCGGACGAAGACGTCCTGTTTCACGCCAGCTTGCTTCGCGACGGCCTCGAGCTGCGCCAGCTCCTGATGCGAGTCAATGACCACGTGGCCGACCTTGGACTCCACGCACAGGCGCAGAAACTCGTCCGACTTGTTGTTGCCGTGCACGGTGATGCGCTCCGGCGGAAAGTCCGCGGCCAAAGCGATGCGAAGCTCGTTCTCGCTGGCCACGTCGAGGGCGAGGCCCTCCTCGTCCACCCAGCGCGCCACGCGGCGGGTCAGAAACGCCTTGGAGGCGTAGTGCACGTTGCCCGGCGCCAGGAACGCGGCGGCCATGTCGCGGCAGCGGGAGCGGAAGTCGTCCTCGTCGATGACCACGACAGGGGTGCCGTACTCCGCGGCGATCTCGGAAAGGGGCACACCGGCGATGGTGACCACGCCATCTTCTTCGCGCTTGGCGCAGCGGGGCCAGACGTGTGCGGGCAGGTCGTTGAAATCGCCGCTGTCTTTCTCGTAGGGCGTGGAGACAAAAACGGTCATTTACATCCGCTCCGGTGCGCTCACGCCGATCATGCCGAGGGCGTTTGCGACGACCTGGCGCGACGCCATCGCCAGCGCCAGGCGGGCGGTGTGGATCGGCTCCGCGTCCTCGCCAGCCTTGGGCAGGATCTGGCAGGAGTCGTAGAACTTGTGGAACGCGCTGGCCAGCTCCTCGGTGTAGCGGGCGATGCGGTGCGGCTCGCGCAGCTCGGCGGCGGCGCGCACCACGGCCGGGTACTCACCGAGGGTGCGGATGAGGTCGCCCTCCTTGTCGTGGGTGAGCAACGCCAGGTCTGGGTCAGCGAAGGACACGCCTGCTTCCTCCGCCTTGCGCCCGATGGAACACAGGCGCGCGTGGGCGTACTGCACGTAGTAGACGGGGTTGTCGGAGGACTGCTTCGTCCACAGGTCCAGGTCGATGTCCAGGGTGGAGTCCACCGAGGAGCGCACCAGCGAGTAGCGCGCGCCGTCGACGCCGATGGCGTCCACGAGGTCCTCGAGCGTGATCACAGTGCCGGCGCGCTTGGACATCTTCACGGCCTGGCCGTCACGCACTAGGTTCACCATCTGGCCAATGAGCACCTCGACGGCGTCCGCGTTGTAGCCCAGCGCCTGCGCCGCGGCCTTGAGGCGGGCAATGTAGCCGTGGTGGTCCGCACCCAGCATGTAGATGGCCAGGGTGTGGCCGCGGTCGAACTTGTCGGCCACGTACGCGATGTCGCCGGCGATGTAGGCGGCGTCGCCGTCGGACTTGAGCACGACGCGGTCCTTGTCGTCTCCGAAGTCGCTGGAGCGCAGCCACCACGCGCCGTCGTTTTCGTACAGGTTGCCGTTGTCCTTCAGCGTCTGCACGGCCTTGTCAACGGCACCCGACTCGAACAGGGAGTTCTCGTGGAAGTACACGTCGAAGTCCACGCCAAACTCGTGCAGGGACTGCTTGATCTGCGCGAACATCATCTCCACGCCAGCCGCGCGGAAGGTCTCCTGCACCTCGGCGTCGGTGCCGTCGAGAGCATCAGGATGCTTTTCGACGACCGCCCGGGCAATCTCGCGGATGTAATCGCCGCCGTAACCGTCTTCCGGGGTGGGCTCGCCCTTCGCCGCGGCGACCAGTGACCGGGAGAAGCGGTCGATCTGCCCGCCGTGGTCGTTGAAGTAGTACTCGCGGGTCACCTCCGCACCGGCGGCTTCGAGCACGCGGCCGAGCGAGTCGCCCACCGCCGCCCAGCGGGTGCCGCCCAGGTGGATCGGGCCGGTGGGGTTGGCGGAGACGAACTCGAGGTTGATCTTCTCGCCCGCGTACAGGTCGCAGTGACCGAACTTCTCGGCTTCCTCCAGCACCTTCGCCACGAGCTGGCCCTGCGCGCCGGCGGCCAGGCGCAGGTTGATAAAGCCGGGGCCCGCGATCTCGGCGGAGTCGATTGCGGGGTTGGCCGACAGGTCGTCGACAAGCCAAGTAGCAAGCTCGCGCGGGTTGGTGCCAGCTTTCTTGGCCACCTGGAGCGCGGTGTTTGTGGCGTAGTCGCCGTGCTCGGGGTTGCGGGGGCGCTCCACGGTCACGGTCTCAGGGACGACGGAGGCGTCGAGTTCGTGGGCGGCGAGCACGCGGGTCGCGGCCTCTTTCACGGTGGTTGCGAGTTCAGCTGGCGTCATGGGGCACAAGTCTAAAACACCCGCCGACACCGCACGCAGCATGCCTACAGGCACCACGGTGCAATAGGTCACACCAAAGGAATACCCCTCTATTGGTCACTTCCGGGGTTATAGTGGCATATTGTTTCCCAGTCATTGCCCGTACTGACTCGAAAGAGCCTCCCCCATGGATCAATTCCAAGTCTTCACCGACGCAATCGGTGGCAGCGTGGGCCTCTCGGCACTGGTATCTACCTTGCCGCTGCTCACCTTCTTCATCATGCTGCTCGGTTTCAAGGCCCGCGCACACACCTCCGGCGCGGTCGCGCTCGTCGTTGCGCTGCTCGTTGCCATCCTCGGCTTCAACATGCCCACGGCGATGGCCATCTCCGCGGCGTTCCGCGGCGGCCTCTTCGGCCTCTTCCCCATCGTTTTTGTCATCCTGACGGCCATCTGGTTCTACCAGATCACCGTCGCTTCCGGCCGATTTGAAGACCTGCGCCTGGTCTTCGACAAGATGGGCAACGGCGACGTGCGCATCCAGGCGATGCTCATCGCGTTCTGCTTCGGCGGCCTGCTTGAGGCGCTCGCCGGCTTCGGCGCGCCGGTGGCCATTACCGCCACCATGATCCTCGCGCTGGGCATCCCGCCGCTGAAGGCCGCCACCGTGGTGCTGCTCGCCAACACCGCCCCGGTCGCGTTCGGCGCCGTGGGCATTCCGATCACCACCGCCGGCGAGGTCGGCGGCCGCACGGTCGAGCAGACCGAGAACATCGCGGCGATCATCGGTAACCAGACCCCGATCCTGGCGTTCTTCGTCCCCTTCATCATCGCGCTGATCATCGACGGCAAGCGCGGCGTGCGCGAAACCGCACCGGCCGCGTTCACCATCGGCCTGACCTTCGCCGTGGCCAAGTGGTGGACCTCCCACTACTTCGCCTACCAGCTCACCGACGTCGTCGCCTGCATCGTCGCGCTCGGCGCGGCGTTCCTGCTGCTGCGCTTCTGGCAGCCGAAGGGCATCAACGAGATGCGCCAGCGCCTCGAACTCCCGGAGCGCTCCGAGGAAGCAGAACTGCCAGGACACCGTGTGTGGATGGCGTTGATGCCGTACGCAGTTGTTGTGGTTATCTTCGGTCTGGCCAACCTGGGCAGCACCATCCCGGACTGGCTGAACAAGTTCAAGATCTCCTTCCCGTGGCCGGGCCTGGACGGCAAGCTTCTCGACGCCGCAGGTGAGACCGTCAACAGCGACTACAACTTCGCCTGGATCAACAACCCGGGCACGCTGCTGGTCATTTCCGCCCTTATCGTGTCCGTGGCCTACATGGTGTTCAACGAGAACGGCCGCTACAGCCTGACCTGGGGCCAGGTGGGCAAGGAATTCACCGACACGGTGTGGAAGATGCGCTGGTCCGCGCTGACCATCGTGCTCGTGCTGGCGCTGGCGTACGTGATGAACTACTCCGGCCAGACCGTGACCATCGGCGAGTTCTTCGCCAACCTCGGCCCGGCGTTCGCCTTCTTCTCCCCGGTCCTCGGCTGGGTTGGCGTGGCTGTGACCGGCTCCGACACTTCCGCCAACGCCCTGTTTGCCAACCTGCAGGTCACCGCCGCGAACAACCTGGGGCTCAACCCGGACCTCATGCTGGCAGCCAACACCACCGGTGGTGTTGTGGGCAAGATGATTTCCCCGCAGTCCCTCGCCATCGCCGCCACCGCGGTGAACATGGAGGGCAAGGAATCCGAGATCTTCAAGAATGTCGTCGGCTGGAGCTTCGGCTTCTTGGTTGCAGTGTGCGTGATAGTCTTCCTTCAGTCGAACGTTCTGAGCGTGCTTGCGCCGGTCGTTCCGTAACTGACAACCGAATATCGGAGCCCTCGAGGTCATCACAGCCTGCGGGGGCTTTCATTTTTCCCTGTGATCTCACAATTTTAGGAGTCCGAACATGCGAGTAGCGCTGTTTTCTACTTGTATCGGCGACGCCCTCTTCCCCGACGCGCACAAGGCTACGGCCATTGTGCTTTCCCGCTTGGGCTACGACGTTGTCTTTCCCGAACAGCAGACCTGCTGCGGCCAGATGCACGTGAACACCGGCTATAAAGAGCAGGCCCTTCCGATCATCGAAACCTACGTCGACGCCTTCTCGGATCCGTCGATCGACTACGTGGTCGCCCCCTCCGGCTCCTGCGCCGGCGCCGTGCGTGAGCAGCACGTCGAGCTTGCAGAGCGCTTTGGCTCCAAGGCGCTTGTCGACGGCGCGAAGACCGCGTCGAAGAAGACCTACGACCTCTCCGAATTCATCGTTGACGTCGCAGGCACCTACGACGTGGGCGCTTTCTTCCCGCACCGCGTGACCTACCACTCCTCCTGCCACTCCCTGCGCTTCCTCAAGGTCGGCGACCGCCCGACCGAGCTGCTGCGCCACGTCGAGGGCCTGGAGCTGGTGGACCTGCAGAACTCCGAGGAGTGCTGCGGCTTCGGCGGTACCTTCTCCGTGAAGATGCCGGAGGTCTCCTCCGCCATGGTCTCGGACAAAGTGCGCCACATCAAGGACACCCAGGCCGAGTACGTCACCGCCGGCGACTCCTCCTGCCTGATGAACATCGCGGGCGCAATGTCCCGCCAGCACCAGGGCATCCGCGCTGTGCACATGGCGGAGATCCTCGCCTCCACCAAGGAGCACCCGCTGACCCCGACGTCCGCGGCATACAAGAAGGAGAAGATGCTGTGAAGGTCGCACTCGGTCAACCCACCATGCCGCCGTACGCGAGCGGCCCGTCCCACCTGCGCGGCAAGGAGAAGTTCCAGAAGGCTGCGCACCACGAGCTCAACGACGTAACCAAGCGCCGCAACTACCAGTACGCCACCACCACCATCCGCGTGAAGCGACAGGCTGTTGTGGACGAGGTAGACGATTGGCAGGACCTGCGCGAGGCGGGCTCCACCATCAAGCGCGACGTCGCTGCGCGCATGCCCGAGCTGCTGGAGCAGTTCGAGCAAAACGTCACCGCCCGCGGCGGCCACGTCCACTGGGCGCGCGACTCCAAGGAAGCCAACGAGATCATCCAGGACCTGGTCCGCGCCACCGGCGAGGACAAGGTTGTCAAGATCAAGTCCATGGCCACCCAGGAAATCGCCCTGAACGACGAGCTGGAAAAGGCCGGCATCTTCGCGCAAGAGACCGACCTGGCAGAGCTCATCGTGCAGCTCGGCGAGGACTTCCCCTCCCACATCCTGGTCCCGGCGATCCACCGCAACCGCGCAGAGATCCGCGACATCTTCGCCGCGAAGATGCCGAACACGGACGAGACTTTGACCCAGGATCCGGCGGAGCTGGCTGAGGCTGCCCGCAAGTACCTGCGCCAGCAGTTCATGGAGGCCAAGGTGGCCATCTCCGGCGCCAACTTCGGCTGCGCGGATACCGGCACCGTCTCCATTGTGGAGTCCGAGGGCAACGGCCGTATGTGCCTGACCCTGCCGGAGACCCTGATCACCGTCATGGGCATTGAGAAGCTGCTGCCGAACTTCGAGGACCTCGGCGTGTTCCTGCAGCTGCTGCCGCGCTCCTCCACCGGCGAGCGCATGAACCCGTACACCTCCCTGTGGTCCGGTGTGACCGAGGGCGACGGTCCGCAGAACTTCCACATCGTCCTCCTAGACAACGGCCGCACCGCCGCCCTGTCCAGCGAGATCGGCCGCGAGGCCCTGAAGTGCATCCGCTGCTCCGCCTGCCTGAACGTCTGCCCGGTCTACGAGCGTGCCGGCGGCCACTCCTACGGCTCCACCTACCCGGGTCCGATCGGCGCGATCATCACCCCGCAGCTGACCGGCATCGACTCCTCGGACGACCCGAACGGCTCCCTGCCGTACGCGTCTTCCCTGTGCGGTCGCTGCAACGAGGTCTGCCCGGTGAAGATTCCGATCACGGACATTCTGCTGGAGCTGCGCTACCAGAAGGCGAAGAACGAGCCGAGCCACATCGAGCGCGCGGCGTTCGCTTCCCTGGCCCAGGTTTGGGGCCACAGCGGTGTGTGGGACAAGCTGGTGCGCATGGTGGCTCTGGGCCGCGTGCTCGGCGGCTTCAACGGCAAGATCGAGCTCATGCCGCCGCCGATCTCCGGCTGGACCGAGTACCGCGATGTCGCGGTGCCGCCGAAGAAGTCCTTCCGCCAGTGGTGGGGCTCCGAGGAAGCCGAGCGCCTGCTGGCCGAGGCCCGCGAGCAGGGCGTCCCGGAGGGCCAGAAGGTCACCGGCAAGCGTTTCGAGGAAGAGGACAAGTAAATGACTACTCGAGTAACCGGTAATTCTGCCCCGCGCGACACCCGCAACGAGGACGCGAAGCGCGAGATCCTCAAGCGCATCCGCGACGCGCAGCAGCTGTCCAACACGCCTGAGCAGGTGGAAGTGGTTCGCAACTACAACACCTCCTCCGACATCTCCGGCGACGACCTGCGCGAGATCCTCATCGACCGCCTCGTGGACTACAAGGCGGACGTTGTGGAGACTACCGAGGCGACCCTCGCCGAGGACATCGTCAAGGTGCTCGCGGACCGCAAGTGCAACGAGGTCGTCTACGCGCCCGGCCTGGACGCCTCGCTTTTCGACGGCTTCGCTGGCACCGCCCGCCCGGATTCCAACGACACGGACCCGCGTGAGCTTTCCGATGTCGACGCCGTGATCACCGATTCCAAGGTTACCTCCGCGCAGACCGGCTCCATCGTGCTGGAGTCCGGCGACGTGTGCGGCCGCCGCGCCCTGTCACTGGTGCCGGACCGCCACATCTGCATCGTGCGCCCGGAATCCGTCGTCTTCGGCGTGCCGGAGATGATCTCCCGCATCGATCCGGAGCGCCCGGCGACCATGATCTCTGGTCCGTCCGCGACCTCCGATATCGAGCTCGTGCGCGTCGAGGGCGTGCACGGCCCGCGCGACCTCATCGTGATGGTTGTGAAGTAGCCAGCGCTTAGCTGGCATAACGAAACGGCCGGTCCCTTTCGGGGCCGGCCGTTTCGCTGTCATTGTTTCCCGTGTCACGCCGTTCCCGCGGCGCGCACCAATGATTATGGGACATGGGTGTTGCAAAACCATGGGGTGAAGCTGGGAGTCGCCCTAGGGTTCGTTCCAATTTCGTTGGCTGTAATGCCGGGTGCTAACCTAGACGGCATTGTCTCCGTAGCTCAGTGGATTAGAGCATCGGTTTCCGGTACCGAAGGTCGCAGGTTCGAATCCTGTCGGGGACACCACTTGACCAGGGGGTTTCACGAAACTGTTCCAATCTTTTCACGAAACCTCCTGCCGGCCGAAGAAAAACGGCCGCGAACACAAAAATGACCCGCTCCGTTCGTTCGGAGGGGTCATTTTTCTTTGTCTGAACGCCGTTCCTGCTCGGGTTATAGCGCGGATTGTTTATGAGAGCGGACCGAGCCGCGGAAGAGTTTCCGTACTCATCTGGTGGCGCGGTTTTTGCAGCGCTTCATAGCGGTCTTGTTGCTGTGATCACGCAGGACTGGCTGCGGGTAGTTGTTGGGGTCTGAACCGAGAGGGGTACGCCCGGTCGGGGCCGTTTGGAACACTGCCGCTACGTCAGAGCCCGAAAGCTCCGCCGCTGACGAGGATCACGATGCCGAGGCCGATGAGAACGATGGGAAAGAGGATGTCCTCCCAGCGTTCGAGCACTTCCGCGATCGGGGGGCGGGTGGCGACGAACTTTGCCAGGGCCACCAGGACCGCAACGAGCGCGAGGAAGATAACGCAGTAGGCGACTACTGCGAGAGGCTCCACGCTGAGGAAGACAGGGGTGTAGACACCGATGTTGTCGCCGCCATTGGCAAAAGTGACGCCTGCGACTGTCCCCACGCCGACCTTCTTGCCGGCAACCTTGGCCTCGTCGTCATCGTCGTCATCGTCTCCGCGCCAGGCCTCCCATGCGGCCCAGAGGCCGATGCCCAGCGGGATGAGACCAAAGTATGGAATAGCTGCCGGGGGCAGAAATGCTCCGGCGCCGATGGTCACGAGGATCGCGGCGACGAGGATGCCGGCAAATCCGAGGTACTGGCCGGCCAGAATACGGGCGGTGGTGCCGCTCTGGCCTGCCCCTCGCGCGAAGAAGAGGGAGAGCACGATGATGTCGTCGATGTTGGTAGCTGCGAACAGGCCTATCGCCTGCAAGACCGTGGTGAGCATTACGCGCCCACCCCAGCTACATCGCATCCGGGAAGCGTGCAGGCGGGATCCATGCACGGGGCATCTTCGTCTACTGCCAAGGTGGCATCGACCAATGTAGTCAGCGCCTGCGCCAGGTGCGGATCGGCGATCTCGTATCGCGTCCGACGCCCCTCGGGCTCGGAGACGACGATCCCACAATCGCGCAGGCATGCCAGGTGGTTGGACACATTCGAGCGTGTCAGGTCCAGAGCTCGAGCCAGTTCCGCCGGGTAAGCGGGATGGTCGAGCAGGGTTAAGATGATCCGGGATCGAGTGGGGTCGGCCAGTGCACGACCCAGGCGGTTCATCACGTCGAGACGCGAAGCAATAGTCAGCATGCACTGAACTATACAGCGAGCGCTGAACGTGTCAAACCCGATGTAGCGGTGCAGCTGTGTGTGCTGCTCAAGAGACAGTGGAAGGAGCAGAGCTGGCAGAGATTCCGGCAAAGTTGCGAAAACAGCGTCGCCGGCTCGAGATTCAAGTTGCGCACGAGCCTGGCGTAGTTCGGGAGATCGGTTTTCAGGCCCCAAGCAATGATCCGAACGGGACAAAACTCGATGGCCTCATCATCTTGAACCGGGAAGGCTCGAACAAACTTATCTACCTCATCCGCAGCCTCGACTCGATTCCCGTTTGCAGCGGGGACACATCGGGGTTCGACGACGGTTCGCGCCGCCAAGGAGAGCCTTGCCGGATGGATTGCCGAGAGGGACAACGAGGGAGACAACACTGGCGACGGTGCATACTTGGTTGAACCACGCTCGTTTCTGATGATCGGCCCATGTGCGATTTGTGTGCCGCGCCCAAGGCAACCGAATTGGCTCGAAGTTCCGTAGCTTTGAAAGTTTCCGCTCGAACCGCAAGTCACCGGAGGTGCTCACCTTTGACGAGCTTGTCGAGCGTTCACGGTGGAGCGTGGAGCTTGCCGAGAGGTAGGAAGAGGCGGAAGCGGAGTTTCCTGACTTCCCGCTCTAAGGAGCGCTCCTGCTCACGTCACATAATTGACTTCTGTTGTGTAACCGGAGTCGGAACCCGGTGTAACCGGGGTGTAGCCACGAACCCGCTACAACTGGTCGGGGAGTTTACTGAAAGCTCCGAGCAGGGGTTCTGGTTTCTTTTCCCGTTCAATTCAGGAAACGCTGCCAGATTTAACCCTGCTTTCAAATCGGGTGACTTTCGGAGAGACTGACCCCGACAACATTCAATCTGGCGCGAAATGATTCGCCGGCGTGCACAATCGGGGTTCTGCATGCCGGTGAGGAACTAATTGTGGTTCAATTAACCCTAGACTCCACAGCCCGAACAGTCGTGGATAATGCCATTACCGGAAGGAAGCAGGTGCATGAACGATGACTCTCAAGATGATGAGCGCCGCCGGTCGAGCACGCCGCCGGGGAGTGGACGTCATGGAGACGAACCCTCGCCCGCTGCGAACGCAGGCACGCATGAAGGCCAACGATCCCCGGGCGACGATTTACAACGGGTGGAAAGTGACGTTCAACGCAATGGACAAGATCATTCGGACGGTTCTCCCGGCGAAGTAATTGACGCTGAACTCGTCGAGGAGGTCACCCGCCAGATTGCGAGTTCCGCTTACCTGTAGAGTGCCCCTGCACCAGCACCGGAGACGCTGGAAGCTTACCGACAAGTTGACCCCACTTTTGCCGACCGCGCAATGCGCATGGCGGAACAAAGCATTGCAGCCTCGAACCACGAGAAAGAGTGGCTTGCCAAAGGGGATGTGGACGCTCTCAAACGTGGTCAATACTTGAGTTTCGGCATGTTTCTGGCCTCGATCGGCGCTGCCTTGGCCGTTTACTTCGGCGGGGGTTCTGAGTGGCTGGCTGGTGTCTTCCTCGCGCCCCCAGTTTTTCAATTCCTAGGAAAGTTTGTCAGGACTGTTCGCAGGGAAGAAGATGACAAACTCGAATGATGCGCAATCTCTGACCTAAGGCGGACCGAAGCCCCCGCCTTTAATTCACCTCTAAGCGAGCTCGTCCCATTCAGCATCGACGAGCACGTGTCCGCCGCTGTCCGTGGCGACAGGCGGCAGCACTTCCAGGGGCGGGAGACCGTACGACATGAGCATGCGGGCGAAGGCGCGGTGGCTGGGGCTGCGCTCGTCGATAAGCTCCTCCGCTTCCATAATCACCTGCTCTGTGACGACGGTGAGGCCGCGCCAGAAGTCGTCGCGGCTGCCGCTGTAGGTGAACGCTATGTAGCGGGTGGAGGCGTCCTCGACGGTGCCGAAGGTGTAGTCGCAACCCGGCTCGAGGGCGTCGGCGGCGTGCAGCTTGGCTACCTGGAGCAGGGTGAGCAGAGGGTTGTCGCGTGGGTCGATGAGCACGAGGAACTCGGCGGGAGCGTCGCTGCCGCGCCAATGGTCGACTTCGGCGCGAAGCATGCCGGCGGTCATGTTGGGGTTCGAGTTAGCGATCATCGGCGGTCACCTTCCACTGCGGCGGGATGCGGAAACTGCCATCGCCCAGATGGTGGTCCTTCCAGTTCGCAATTGCGCGTGTCCAGCGGCCCGGATCGGTTTCTTTCCAGCTGTGGTCGCGTTCGATGGAAAGGTGCGCGTCCAGGAGGCGGGTGGTCGCGTCGGTGACGTCGTCGGCCAGGGTGTGGGCGAAGTCGCCGTCGAACATCTGGTCAGCCCAGCGAATGAACGGTAAGAACAGCGGGTCAGCGAAGTCTTCGCACGGCGGGTCGATGACAGTCCCGTCCGGGAGGTACACGTAGTCGATGACGTGCTGGTTTTGCGCCATTTCCGTCTCCGCAATGTCCATCAGGCGGATCAGGCGCGACGTGTTCAGTATCAGCGCTCCGTCGAACTCTTCGCCGTCCACGCGTGTGATCCAACCGGCATTGACCAATCGCTCGATACATCCTTTGAGCGGAAAGTTGGGTTCGCGCCACCAGGGACGCTCATAGGCCTCCTCCGGGATGTAGTGGATCATCCCGATGCACCCGCGGCGGAAGTTCCCGTGGCGGTCAATGATCTCGCCGGTGTAATCATCGGCGTATTTGCTCACATGTGCGAGGGCCGTTTTGTCTTGGTACTCCAGTGATGGGGTCATCACCTGCATCACTGCGTCAGAAAGTATTTCTCCCAAATGGTTCTCCTTTGTTTCCGTCTTTTTACTAGACCGATCAGTACGGTAAGACCCGCTAGGGGAATTGTCAAGAACATATGTTCGACATAGTAGGTGCCGGCAGGAGAACTTGTTGACACGTCACCATGGCGCGCGTAGCATCACTCTCGTTCCATAGTTGACCCATCAACAAAATTCGAAGGAGACAATCATGCAGACCGGTACCTACGCTCTCGACCCCGCCCACTCCTCCATCGGCTTCACCGTGCGCCACGCCATGGTGACCAAGGTCCGCGGCGAGTTCACCGACTTCGACGCAACCGTGACTATCGCGGAGGAGCCGTCCGCAAGCACCGCTTCCGGCACCGTGCGCACCGCGAGCGTGGACACCCGCAACGCCGACCGCGACGCACACGTGCGCGGCGAGGACTTCTTCGCCGTCGAGCAATACCCGGAGATGACCTTCACCGCCACCAGCTTCGACGTCGACGCGCAGGGCAACGGCACTGTCACCGGCGACCTGACCATCAAGACCACCACCAAGCCGGTCACCTTCGACGTCGAGACCTTCGGCGTCGAGGAGGACCCGTTCGGCAACACCCGCCTCGGCTTCGAGGCCCGCACCACCATCAACCGCAGTGAATACGGCATCGACTTCCAGGCGCCGCTGAACTCCGGCGGCATGCTGGTCAGCGAGAAGGTGGGCATCGAGATCGAGGGCTCCGCGATCAAGCAGTAGCTTCTCGACGAGCACTCCGCTCCCCCACCCACTAGAATTTCAGTCTGTGCTGAGCAGGAAAACCTTCATGTCCGCCACGGCAGTGGCGGGCTTTTCTGCGTTGGTGGGGTGTGCCGGCCCGCGGGGCACCACAGGCATAACTGTGACGGAGACGGCGACCACGACGGTCCGTGAGACGGTGACGGCGTATCCCGGCCCGGAGCGCTACGCGGGCCGGGTGCCGCAAGCGTTCGGGACTTCACTGCGCGGCATCGTGGAGACGGTGCCGGTGACCCCGGGCAGGCGCACGATTGCGCTGACCTTCGACGCCTGCGGCGGGCCGAGTGGTTCGGCCGTGGACCAGGGGTTGATAGACGGGCTGCGCGAGCATGCCGTGCCCGCAACGCTGTTTTTGAGCGCCACCTGGATCGACGCGAACCCGGAGGCGACGCGGAACTTGGCGGCGGATCCCCTGTTCCGCCTGGAAAACCACGGCACTCGCCACCTGCCGCTAAGCGTCAACGGCCAGGCGGCTTACGGCATCGCGGGCACTGCGACGCCTGCGGAGGCCATCGCGGAAATCGACGGCAACAGGGCGCTGCTGGCGGAATACGGGGTGGATTCGACGTGGTTTCGCTCAGGCACGGCCCACTACGACAACGTCGCCGTCCACATCGCCCGCGAGCGCGGGGTACAAATCGCGGGCTATTCCGTCAACGGCGACGCTGGGGCGACTGCGGCGGCGGGCCATGTGGCGTCGACAATCATGCATGCCCCCGACGGGGCGATCGTGCTGGCGCACATGAACCACCCCTCCTCCGGCACCGGGCCGGGTGTGCGCCGCGCGCTGGAGCAGCTGCGCGGCGACGCGGTGCGGTTTACGTTCCTCGACGGGAGCGGGCCCTAAAACTCGGCCGGCATGATCATCCAGGCCACGCCGTAGGCCAGCAGACCCGGGAACAGGCCGATGAGTGCAAGCAGGACGAAAACGACGCGCACGACGGTCGGGTCCACGCCGAGGTACTGGGCGATGCCGCCGCACACGCCGGCGATGTACTTGTCGGTCATGGAGCGCTCGAGGCGCTTCGGGGAATTGCCGGGGTTGATCTGTTGCGGGTTGTAGGGGCTCGACATAGCGCTGTCCTTTCGTGCTCGGAATTGGTGCGTCCCATCCAACCCCCGTTCGCGGAAGCCCGCAAGGACGGGCGTCGTGCAAAACCGCGTTAGCACTGGCGGGTGGGTAGTTCTTGGGCGCCGATTACGTCGGCGAAGAACTCACGGATCTTATCGGCGCGGTCCTCGTTGAGGTGGTCGAAGATGAGGCGCCGGACGGTTTCGACATGGTCCGGAACCGCGTCCTCGAGATGCGTCATGCCCTGGTCCGTGAGCGTGACCAGAACGCCGCGGGCGTCGCCGGGGCACTTGCTCTTGGTCAGCAGACCCCGCTTTTTCATGCGGGTGACCTGGTGGGAGGCACGGGAGCGGTCCCAGCCGAGCTCGTCGCACAACTCGCGGAGACGCAGCGTGTGGTCTTCCGCTTCCGACAGCGCGACGAGGACAGAGAATTCAGACGAAGAAATCTCGCTGCCCTCTTGGAGGCGGTCGTCGATGGTGCGGGAGATCTTGTTGAATCCGGCCAGGATTAGCCGCCACAGTTGCTGTTCTTCGTCGTCAAGCCACCGCGGTTGTGTAGTCATACCGGCAGATCCTAGCCCATGGTCGCGGTTTTCAACTCGTCCATGGAGTACGTGCGCGCGGCGGCGACGCGGTCGAAGCGCTGCGGGAAGCAGGTCAGCACCAGCAGCTGCGATGTCTTCCCCACCTGGGAAAACAGCGAGTTCATGCGGGCGAGGCGCTCCGGGTCGGTGGCGCCGAGGGCGTCGTCGACCACCACCGGCACCGGGGTGGTTTCGCCGGAGGCGGTGACTAGGTCAGCGATGGCGAACCGGGTGAGGATGGCCAGCTGCTCCTTCGTGCCGCCGGAGAGCTGGTCCAGCGGCACGCTCACCCCGTCGACGGTGCGCTCGGTGACGGTGAGATCGTCGCCGAAGTTGAAGTCCACGGTAGGTCCGAACAGCACGCGGGCGCGGTTGCGGATCGCTTCGTTGAACGGCGCGGTGTAGCGGGCGCGGGCGGCGTCGCGGTGGGCGTGCATCGTCTCGCGCAGCAAGCGCACCGCGTCGGCGCGGCGGGTGGTGCGGGCCAGCTCGGTCTCCGCGGCATCGAGCTCCGCGGCCGCGCGATCCGCCTTCTCAGCGGTGCCGGCGGCGATCTCAATGCGGCCGGTCAGCTCGGTGATGCGGTTTTTCGCCTCTGCCTGGCGCTTCTCAAGGTTCTGCAGGCGAGTCTTCGCGCCCTCGAGCATCTGCTGGACGATCTCCGGGTCGGCGGCCGCGAGCTCGGCGGACAGCGCCGCGTGCGCCTCGTTGGCCTCGCGCTCCTGCTCGCTGGCCGATTCGAGGGCGCTCTCGAGCGTGGTCTTCGGTGCGTTGTCCTCGGCGTGTGCCAGCTCGTCGGCGGCATGGCTGGCCTCGGCCTGCTTCGCCTCGAGTTTGGTCTGCACGACGGTCAGCTCGCTTGCGGCGGTGCGGTCGGCGTAGGGCTTGAGCGCGGCGTCGGCGGCGTCGACGTCCTTTTCCGCCTTGTCCAGCGCCTTCTGTGCGTCCTTCACGGCCAGTTCCGCGGCCTGCTCGGTGTCGGGGAGCTCGGCGGTGTCGATCGCCTCGGCGAGTTCCTCTAACTGGGAGGTGAGGCGGTCGCGCTCGGCCGCGAGCTCGTCGGCGTCGGTGCCGGCCAGCGCGTCGTCGCGGCGCTGGCGGGCGGACTTCACCTCTGCCTCGTGCGCCTTGCTGGCGTCGCGGGCGGCGCGGGCCTCGTCGACGTCCGCGCAACCGAGCTTGGACAGCAGGCTGGAAAGGGCGTCCTCGGCCTTTTCCACAGCGCGGCGGGGGTCCTCCGACCCCTGGGCGGCGCGGAAGACCACATCGAAGTCGTCGAGGGTGAGGCGCGTGCCTTCGTAGACGGCGACGGACTCGGTGCCGTCCACGCCCACGCTTTCGCCGTCGACCTGGATGGTCTTTCCATCGGCGGTGATCTCCAGCTTGGCGGAGGCCGCCTCGCGCAGGCGCCGCTGCAGCGTCAGCTCGCTTTCGGCCTGCTCCAGCTTGCGCACGTCCGCGTCCGTGACCTGCAGGGCGGGGGCGTTTTTGAGCAGGGTTGCGTAGGCTTCCTCTGCTTTGCCGATGAGGGTGAGTTGGTCGGTGACGACCGTGAGGCGCCGAGAGGCACGCACGTGGTCGCGGACGTTTTCGGCGCCGCGCAGGGTGGTGCGAGCGGTGGCGAGGCGGGTTTTCGCCTCCTCGACCTGCGCCGTCAGCTCGGTAATCTTCTCGCGTTCGGCATCGCGCGCCTCCTGCGCCGGCGCAAGGGCGGCCTGCAGGTTCTTTTCCTCCTCGCGCAGCTTGGCCACGCGCTCGGAGAGGGCGGTGCGCTCGGCGAGGTCCTGCTCGGCGCGCTTCCTGGCGACGGTGGCGCGCTCGAGCTGCTCAGCCGCAGTTTTGGCTTTCTCGGCGAGTTGGCTGGCCTGGGCGAACTCGGCCTCGCGCTCGGCGAGCTCTTCGTGGGCCTGCGGCAGCTCCGTGTCCACCGCGCGGATTTCGTCTTCGCGGCGGGCCACCTCGTCCACAAAGGTGGCCAGCTGCTGCACCTCATTTTCCGCGGCGCGCAGGGTCTCGCGAGCGGTGTCCACGGCGTCGGACTTGGCGGTGAAGGAGGCTTTGGGCTTGGGCGGGGTCGCGGCCGTCCAGTAGCGGGCGTACTCCGCCTCGATGGCGGCCATGAGCTCGGTGTCCTCCTCGCCGGAGCGCTCGGTGCCGTTCTCCGCGTCGAGCGCCTGGGAGATGGACGGGATGCCGGCGGCGGCGATGCCCGGGTCCAGCTCGCCCTGGCGCAGGAACAGCGTCTTGGCCAGGCTGGTGTCCATCTGTTCGGCGATGATGCGGGCGAGCTCATCGTCCGCCTGACGGCCGGTGAAGTTCTTGTGCACCGGCGAGAGGATCTCCAGCTCCGAGAGCTTGCCCTTCAGCCAGCGCTTGTGGATTGTGAAGGTGGTCTCCCCCACCGTCGCGGTCATGGTGACCTCGGGGGACGCGTCGCGGCCGACCGGGGCGAAGATCTTGATCTTTTTGCCGCCGGCAGAGTGGCGCTCCTGCAGCACGGTGCCGATGGCGTCCAGGATGGTGGACTTGCCGGCCTCGTTCTGGCCGTAGATGACAATCACGCCGGTATCCGGCAGGTCGCGCAGCTCCAGGTGCTCGATGGCGCGGAAGTTGTCGATGACAAGGTCGTGGATGCGCATGGTCTAGCCCACCTCCTTGGACAGGCGGAACAGCAGGTTCACGGCGTCGCGGGCGGTGGCGTTGTCCTCGGCCGCCTGGCCGATCAGCTCCCGCATCGCGTCTTGGGCGAAGCCGGTTAAGGGCAGGTTTTCCATCTCTTCCTCGTCGGGCTCGAGGTGCAGGCTCATCAGCCGCTCGCGCGGGTAAAGCGCGGCGAAGACCGGCTCGAGCTCGGCGAGTTCGCGCTCGAGGGTGCGCGTGTCCTCTAGGCCTAGCGTGCCAGAAAGCGCGTACTTAATCACGGTGCGGTCTTTTTCCGGGTACGCCTTGAGGTCCTCGATCACCCCGGCCACGTCCTCGGCACCGGCGACCTCCCAGAAGCGGGCTTCGAACGTCCAAGCGCCGACCGAGACTTTCTCCACCGAGACGTCGGCGCGCCCGCCGCTTTTGTCCACGGTGACCACCAGCGCGTTGCCGGAATCCACCTCGCCGCCGGCAACACCAGGGGTGCGGTCGAAGTAGTCCGTGGTCTCCGGCGCACCGGAGTACCAGATCCGCTCCGAGGCGGTAAGTGCCGCGGTGGAGTGGGTGTCGCCCAGCGCGACGTAGTCGATCGTGCCCTGGTCGATGGCGGTGTCGAGCGAAGCAACGTCGATAAGCGAATGTGCCTCCTCTTCCCCGAAGCCCTCCACGGCGCCGTGGCCGACGAGGATGCGGACCGCCTCCGTCGGCTCTAGGTCGCGGATCGCCTTGGCGCACAGGTCCTCCGAGGCGTGCTTGGTTAGCAGCGGGGCGCCCACCACCTCGACACCCTCGCGCACGACCACCGGCTCCGAATCTGCGAGCACCGTGACGCCTTCGATCCCCTCGGTGCGCTGGAAGATGCTGTCCGCCACCAGCGGGTCGTGGTTGCCGGGCAACAGATAGACCGGCACGGGGAGCTTGCGCAGCGCCTCGAGCGCGCGGCCGAGTGTGGTCGGCTCGAGCGAGTTGTGCTCAAACACGTCGCCGGCCACGACGATGAACTCGGCGCCGCGGTCCTGGGCGATCTCCCCCAAGCGGGTGACGGCGCGGAGGCGTGCGTCGTCGAAACGCGACTGCGCTTCGAGCGACAAGAATTTTCGGCGCATGCCTAACTGCAGGTCGGAGGTGTGGATGAAGGTGGTGTGCGTCATGTCTTATACACCTACCACCGCGCCCGACACGCCAGCACAGACATTCGAACACATGAGCTAACGGGTGAGTTCGTCGTAGAGATCTTCGATGTCCGCCACGGCGCGCAACTGGTCGATGTTGGTGAACGACACGGTCTGCATCGCGCGGTGGAGCAGGTCGATGTCGGAGTCCTCGATCATCGGCGCCACCTTCGGACGCGGCAGCTCTGGAAGCTCCCGGCCGGACCAGAAGTACTCCGAGCCGGGCTCGGCGTTTTCCCTGGCCAGGTCATCCGCCTGGTTGCGCTTCCGGTTTTCCAGCTCCTCCAGGCGCAGCCCGCGCATGGTGAAGATGACGCTCGGGTCCTTATCTATCAGCTCCGCGGTGCGCTGCGCCACGGCGACGGCGTGCTTGCACACGGCCGCGCCGTCCGGGCAGTCGCAGTGGAAGGTGACCTCCTGCGGAGTTCTGCACAGCAGAATCTCCAAGACATCCTCCGCGAGCGTGCCAGCCTTCGCCGCGGCGATGGACCCTGGCGCCCGCACGATCGCGCTGGTGGCCTCGCGGATCTCCTCGGCGTGGCGCCGCGGCAAGTACATAGCCACCCGGAACGGGTCATTCTGGCTGCCCACCACCGCCGCGCGCACACCGTGGGACACCGCCTGCAGCTCCACCACATGCCCGCGGGCGGCGTACTCCGCACCACGTTTCGCCCGGCCCACGTCGGTCTGGCGCACCGCGGCGTTGTAAATGGTCATCGCCGCAGGCGACAGCGACCGCGGACGGAACGTGCCGACGTCCGTGCCGCCAGTTTCCGCCGCGCTGGACACACGTTTGCGCGCGCCGAAGTTGGCGTAGATGACGTTGTTATCCTGCGGGCGCTTCTTCTTCTCAGTCATTTTGCCCCCTGTAACTGATCAATTGGGCGAGCTCCTCGGTTCCCAGCTCGGTGATCCAGCCCTCGCCCTGGCCCACCACGGCGCCGGCGAGCTGGGTCTTGCCGTCCAGAATGTCCTGGATGGATTCCTCCATCGTGCCGCGGGTGATGATCTTGTACACCGTGACGTTCTTCTCCTGCCCGATGCGGAACGCGCGGTCCGTGGCCTGGTTTTCCACCGCCGGGTTCCACCAGCGGTCCAAGTGGATGACCATGGACGCCGCCGTCAGGTTCAAGCCGGTGCCACCGGCTTTCAGGCTGAGGATCATCGCGCGCGGCCCGTCCGGCTGCTGGAAACGCTCCACCATCGCGTCGCGCGCGGATTTGCCCACGCCGCCGTGGAGGAACGGCACGTCCTCGCCGAGGCGCTCGGACAGGTAGGGCTTCAAAAAGTCGCCGAACGCCTTGTACTGGGTGAAAATCAGCACACGCTGGTCGGACGCGGCGGCTTCTTCCAGAAGCTCCATGAGTTTTTCCACCTTGCCGGAGCGGTGGCGGCCTTTGTCGGTGACCGCGGAGCCATCGCCAAGAAAGTGCGCCGGGTGGTTGCACACCTGCTTGATGCGGGTAATCGTGGCCAGCACGAGCCCCTTTCGCGCAATCCCCTTGCGCTCGTCCAGTTCCGCCTGCGTGCTGTCCACCAGCGCCTTGTACAGCGCGGCCTGCTCCGGGGTCATGTCCACGGCGATGACGTGCTCGGCCTTGTCCGGCAGGTCCGAGATGATCGCCGTGTCCGTTTTCAGGCGGCGCAGGATAAACGGCGCGGTGAGGCGCTGCAGCCGCTCGCCCATCTCGTCCGCAAGCTCCGGGTCCCTGCGCGACTCGATGGCTTTGGCGAAGTGGTTGCGGAAGAAACTCTGCGAGCCCAGCATGCCCGGATTCACAAAATCCAGGATGCTGCGCAGCTCAGAAAGCTTATTTTCAATCGGCGTGCCGGTCAGCGCGATGCGGTGTCGTGCGGGAATTGCGCGAACGCTTTTCGACGACTGCGTGCCCGCGTTCTTGATCGCCTGCGCCTCATCCAACACCACGTGATCCCACTGCACCGACGCCAAATCCTTGGCGTCGCGCGCGGCGGTGCCGTAGGAGGTGATGACGATGTCGGAGTCTTCGGCGGCTGCGAACAGGTCGTCGCCCTTGAGCCTGCCCGCGCCGTGGTGCACGCGCACGCGCATATCCGGCACGAAGCGGGCGGCCTCGCGCGCCCAGTTGTTCACCACCGACGTCGGCGCCACGATCAGCGACGGGCCGCACCTCGTGCCCTTCGCCTTTTCCACCGCGAGCAGGGTGAGCAGCTGCAGGGTCTTGCCCAGCCCCATGTCGTCCGCAAGCACCGCGCCCAAGTTGTTGCGGGACATGAAGTACAGCCAGTCCACGCCGCGGCGCTGGTACTCGCGCAGCTCGGCGGTGACGGTGTCCGGGATGTCCACCCGCTCCGGCGCCGGGCGGTCCGTGCCGCCGACCAGGGAGGTGAACCAGGGCGAGCCGGTGAACTCGATCGGGCTGTCCGTGCCCGACTCCAACGCGAGTTGGCGCAGCTCCGCGGCAGACACCACGCCCTCGCCCTCGGCGGCCTTCAGACGCTCGTACTCCGCCTGCGCCTCCTCGGCGAGGCGCTGCAGCTCCTCGGCGTCCTCTGAGCCGGCGGCCTGCGCGATGCGGGCGCGCTTGATGGCGCTCTCCGCCTCCAGCATCGCGTTTTTCAGCGACGTGTCACGCAGCTTCTCCAGGTATTTCGCCGTCTTGGCCACCTCGCGGCTATCCGCCAGCACCCACTCGCCGCGCAGCTTGATCAGGCCGGACTTGGACTTGACCAGCTCCGCCATCTCTTCGTCCGAAAGCTCCACGCCGCCGACGGACAGCCGCCAGTCGTACTTGACCAGGGCGTCAAAGCCCATCATGGTCACGGTGGAGGAATCGTGCGGGTCCTGGTGCTCGCTGACCTTGAGCTTCGACGCCGTCTCCGCCGTCGCCCACGCACGCGGCAGCAGCACCACAAAGCCGTGGGCCCGCAGGGTCGCGGCGCTTTCGCGGACGAACTTCACAATTTCGTCGCCGTTCAAGTACAGGTCCCAGTCGCCCGCGTTGGGGTCGAAGCCCTGGTCCACGGTGGAGCGGAACCGGCCGTGCTGTGCCGGATCCGCCAGCGAGGTCACCGCGATTGCCCGGTCGAGCTGGCCGCGCAGGACGTCGGCCGTCTTCGAGTCGTAATCCCCCAGCCGCACCGGCCGCGGCGAATCCGCGCTGGAACGTACCTGCACCCGCACCGGCCACAGCGTGTCCGGGCCCGACTCCTCGGCCCCGTCTGGCGACTCCACAATGAACACCAGCTGCATGTTCACCGCCGTGATCGTGCCGTTCCAATCCCCCATCTGGCGGGCCAGCACCGCCCCGCCGCGGCGCAGCGGGATGCTGTAGAGCAGCGACTTCACAAAATCGTGCCATGGGTACGGCCTCGTCGCCGCCTTCTCCACCGCGCCCTGCAGGCGTTCCGTGGCGATCCAGTGCGTGAGCATCTGCGCGCAGTCCTCGCTCAGGTTCGCGTTGTTCACTGTGAGCACACCCGGCGAGGCGGCGATCATCTCCGCCAGCCAGCTGCGCTCCTCCAGTCCGGTGCCCAACTGCCACTGCGCGTACCACAGCCCGTCGTGGTACGGCACGTTGATGCTCACGCGCCCCGCGCGCACGAACTGGGTCAGACCCCGATACATGCGCAGGATCCAGTACATGTCCGGCGCGACCGCCTCGCGCTGCGCGGGCGTTGCCGCCGGCGAATCCCCGTCCAGGTGCGCCAGGTTGTCCAAAAAGCGCACCGCATCCTCGGGCGCGAACTGCGCCAACGGCGCCCGCAAGCTGACGTGCCGGCCCTTCGGGGTTTGCAGGATCAGGGTATGGAAGTGGCGGAACCTTTGGTCGTCCAAAAGCGAATGCACGATCGGCGGAAACGTGCCGGGCGGCACGTCATCCATGGTCACAATGCGGTGTCCCTGTACGCGCTCAACCCACACCGAAAGCCCGGACTCGGGGAGCCACAGGCCATGGAGAAGGTATTCAGGCATACCCACCCTTATACCACCGACGCCGACATCGCCCCCGCCGAGCGTTCGAACAAAATCTTTCAGCCCACACTCAGCCGATTCTGCAAATCAATACAGCGCGACGGAAGGATGCGTTACAGTGTGGCGAAACTTACACCGACCACCGACGTAAGGGAGTGCACATGTCTGACAGTTTCTGGCTCGTGCTGGCCATCGTCCTGTATTTCGGGCTGATGGTCGCCATCGGGTTCTATTCCTGGCGCAAAACGGAGAAGTACGACGACTACGTCCTCGGCGACCGCGGCCTCGGCCCACTGGTCGCCGGCATCTCCGCGGGCGCATCGGACATGTCGGGCTGGCTGCTCATGGGTCTGCCCGGCGCCCTATTCGTCGCGGGCATGAGCGAGCTGTGGATTGTCATCGGCCTGTTCATCGGCACCTGGGCCAACTGGAAGTGGATCGCACCAAGGCTGCGCGCCTACACCGAAGTAGCTAAGAACTCGATCACGCTGCCCAGCTTCTTTGAAAACCGCACGCACGACACCTCGCGCGTGCTGCGCTTCACCTCCGCCGTGATCATCATCTTCTTTTTCACTTTCTACGTCTCCTCCGGCATGGTCTCCGGCGGCCGCTACTACGAATCCACCTTCGGCGGCGAATACATCCACGGCGTGCTCATCGTCGGCTCCATCACGGTGCTCTACACCTTCATCGGCGGCTTCCTCGCCGTGAGCTACACCGACGTTGTGCAGGGCGGCCTGATGTTCCTCGCCCTGATCACCGTGCCGGTCATGGCGCTGATGTCCCTGGACAACCCGTCCGACATCTTCAGCTGGGCCACCTCAAACCCGTACGGCCCCTGGGAGCACGGCAACCCGGACTACTTCAACATGGTCGCCGGCGTGTCCGCCGCCACCATCATCGGCAACATCGCATGGGGCCTGGGCTACTTCGGCCAGCCGCACATCATCACCCGCTTCATGGCGCTGCGCTCCCCGTCTGAGGCGAAGGCGGCCCGCCGCACCGGCACCATCTGGGTGGCCATCTGCTACCTCGGCGGCATCTTCACCGCCCTGGTGGCAACCGTCTACTTCGGCCAGAAGTCCGCGTCCGTGACCGACCAGTCCGGCTACGAGACCGTCTTTTTGGACCTGGCCCGCATCATGTTCCACCCGCTGATCGCCGGCATCGTGCTCACCGCCGTACTCGCCGCGATCATGTCCACCATGTCTTCTCAGCTGCTGGTCACCTCGTCCGCGCTCATCGAGGACATCTACCGCATCTTCAAGAAGAACCCGAACAACACCACCCTGCTCGTGCTCTCCCGCGCCATGGTCATCGGCATTGCCCTGATTGGCATGCTGCTGGCTCTGAACCCGTCCGACACCATCCTCGGCCTGGTCGGCTTCGCGTGGGCCGGCTTCGGCGCCGCGTTCGGGCCGGTGGTTGTGGCGTCGCTGTACTGGAAGCGCCTCACCTCCCAGGGCGCGATCGCCGGCATGATCGTCGGCGCCGTCACCTCGTTTGTCTGGGGTTCCGTGGACGCGCTGTCCGGCATGATCTACGAGATCGTCCCGGGCGTCATCCTGGCTACTCTGGCCATGGTCGTCGTCTCCCTGGCCACCCGCCCGAAGGAGGGTGTGGAAGAGGAGTTCGACACCGCCGCGGCCGCCACCGACTATGCGCTCGCCCACCCCGACGAGGACTTCGCCGCAGCGCTGCGGAACCGCGGAGGCTCCACCGCAGTCTAAGAAGGTATGCGCCTATACCTTCGTATTCTCTCCGCCCTCACTGTGCTGGTGGTGCCGTTCCCCACGGGGCGATTGCCTATCGACGTCCCAACGGTGCCCCACCGCACCACCATCCTCGGCTACGACAGAGCCGAGTTCGGCCCCGGCTGGGCCGCCGGCACCGGCGGGTGCGACACCCGCGCCGCGGTGATGGCCGCCGCCTTTGACGCGGACTGCGCCCAGCCCTGGCCGCAGTGGGGCAATCCCCGAGTTGTAGACCCCTACACCGGGGATTTTCTTCTGCCCCACGACGTGGAGATCGACCACGTCCTGCCCGTCTCCGCCGCCTGGGACTTAGGCGCCCACCGGTGGGACGCCGCCACCCGCGAGCGCTTCTACAACGACCCGCGCAATTTGGTCGCCGTGTCCTCCGCCGCCAACCAGGCCAAAGGCGACAAACTCCCGTCCGAATGGATGCCCACGGATAGGCGCGCGCGGTGTGCGTATGGGCGCCGGCTCGTGGACGTCGCAAAGCACTATGCCCTTCCTTTGCCCCGGGCAGACCTGCGGGCGGTGCGGCGCGCGTGCTCCGGGGTCGCCGGGCTGCTGGCGCGCGGCGAGCTGTGAGGATTTTCCCACCATGCCGTAAGGTGTGGGCACATGACTACATTCCTCATCTTCCTGCACGTGGTCGCGGCCATCCTGCTGCTCGGCCCCGTTGTCGTGTCTACCTCGATGTTCCCGCGCCAGGTCGCAGAATCCCGCGCCGGCGGCGAGGAGGCCACCGGCCGTGCATCGGTGCTCTACCGCATCACCAAGACCTACGGCATGCTCTCCCTGCTCGTCCCGCTACTCGGCGGCGCCGTGCTCGCCTCCGACTGGGAGACCTACAAGGCCAACTACTGGTTCCACACCGCCATCGTGCTCTCCGTGATCGCCTGGGCGATCCTGCTGGGCATGGTCATCCCGCAGCAGCGCAAGATGATGGGCACCCTCGGCGCGCTGCCGGCCGCTGACGCAGACCCGGCCGACCAGACCACCAACTTTGAGAAGTCCAAGGCAAAGGCAACCGCCGGCGCCGGCATCTTCAACCTGCTGTGGATGCTCACCCTGATCCTGATGTTCCTGCCGACCCCGGCGTAAGGAACGCGCGGGCGTTTCCGCTTGAGACAGGCCCAGCTATTCCCGATTCTTCGGCGAATGGCTGGGCCTTGTTGGTAGGGCCAGTTTCGCCCCGGTTGCCGGAGCTCGAGACGCCTCCCCCGCGCACAGACCCTGGGAGGCAAACCCTGGCAATGGCCAAAATCGGCGCGATCCCAGGCTTTGCCTCCCAGGGTCTGTGCGTATGAGTCGTTCTGCCCGGCCCCCTACGAGTACCGCAGCGCAGACGGCCCGCCGAGGCCCAGGCCGGCGAAGACGCGGAAGATTGCGTCCACCGCCTTGCGCAGCACCTCCGCCACAGGCCCGGTCAGCCCGCCGAACAGCACGTTCTGCCCCCACACGCCGACGAGGCGAGCTTCGGGGACGGCGGGGCCATCGTGGGGCACGATGCCGATGACGTAGTCGCCGCCGCGCAAAAACGGCAACGGGTTGGAGGTCCACATGCTGGAGACCACGCCGACAAAGCCGCGCCCGGGCACCCACATGGGCCCGCCGGAGTCGCCGGGGTGGCTCAGCGGCGCCGCGACGAAGAAGGTGCCGTCGGCGGAGCCGGAGAAGCGCCCGCAAGTTTGCGCGCCGCGGGTGCGGGAGAAGTAGCAGATCGTCTCGCCGAGGCGCACGTCATTTGGGTGGACCCACGCGTCGCCGGAAAAGCGGTTGCCGCCGACTGCCACGCCTGCGTCCCATTGGATGGCGGCCCAGTCGTTGCTCAGGTGGCCGTCGTAGGCCTTGGAACGGAATAGCGTCCCGGTGGCGCCGCCGGCGTTGACCCGCGCGCCTTCGGCTCCGCAGTGCGCGGCGACGAGGCTGCGGTGGCGCGCGGGATCATTGAAGCCGATGGTGCAGGTGCCGGTGCCGTCGATGCGCACGGGCGCGCCTTGCTCCACACGCACCTGGGCCTCGGCGGGCACGGACTGCATCCCCAGCGCCACGGCCGCTGCTAGGAGAGCTCGGGAAATTCGGCGCGTGCGCTGGGAAGACATGCGCATTAACCTAGCACCCTTGCCTATCGACGCCCTCCAGTCCCCCACCCAAACCCAAAGCAGCCGGCACGCTGCTTTTGAGCTGTGCCGGCTGCTTCAATATTGGGGATTAATCCCAGCGGTCGCGCCTGTCGTCGCGGCCGCGGCCACGGCCTCCGCGGTAGCCTCCGCGTCCACCGCGATCGCCCCTGTCGCCACGGTCGTCGCGGCCGCGTCCGCCGCGGTAGCCCCCGCGTCCGCCGCGGCCTCGGCCGCCGCGATCGCGCGGGGGTGCGCCGTGGTCGCGCTGGATGTTGATCAGCTGGCCGGAGATGCGGGTGTCCTCCAGGCGGTCCAGCACAGCTTGGTCCAGGTTCTTCGGCAGCTCCACCAGGGTGAAGTCGCCGCCGATGGTGATGCGGCCGAAGTCCTTAGAGCTCAGCCCGCCCTCGTTGGCCAGGGCGCCGACGATGGCACCCGGGCGGACGTGCTGGCGCTTGCCCACGTCCAGGCGGTAGGTGTCGAAGTTGCCGCTGTCGTCGAAGCGGCGGCCGCGGCCCCTGTCGCCACGGTTGTCGCGGTCGAAGCGGTCGCGTCCGCGCCCGCGGCGATCGTCGCGGTCGAAGCGGTCACGGTCGCGGCGGTCGCGCTTGTCGCGCGGCGGCTCCTTCATCAGGAACTCGTCGCCAGCCAGGGCCTGGGTGGCCAGGGCGGCGGCGATGTCGTCCATAGGCACGTTGTTCGCCGCGGAGTACTCGCGGACCATGGTCTTGAAGATCTGCAGGTCGGTGGCCTCGAGCGACTCGGTGATGGAGTCCATGAACTTGGCCTTGCGCGACTCGTTGACCTCGTCCACGGTGGGCAGGTCCATCTCTTCGATGGTCGCGTTAGTCACGCGCTCGATGGAGCGCAGCATGCGGCGCTCGCGCGGGGTGACAAACAGGATCGCCTCGCCGGTTCGCCCCGCGCGGCCGGTGCGGCCGATGCGGTGGACGTAGGACTCCGTGTCGTTGGGGATGTCGTAGTTGAGCACGTGCGAGATGCGCTCGACGTCCAGGCCGCGGGCGGCGACGTCGGTGGCCACGAGGATGTCCAGGCGGCCGTCGCGAAGCTGGTCCACGGTGCGCTCGCGCTGCTGCTGGGCGATGTCGCCGTTGATGGCGGCGGCGGAGAACCCGCGGGCGCGCAGCTTCTCGGCCAACTCCTCGGTCTCGTTCTTGGTGCGCACGAACACGATCATTGCCTCGAACTCGGTCACCTCGAGGATGCGGGTGATCGCGTCGAGCTTGTTGCGGTGCGCGGTGAACAGGTAGCGCTGGGTGATGTTGGTGTTGGTGCGCGTCTCCGACTTGACGGTGACCTCTTCCGGGGCGTTGAGGTAGTCGCGGGAGATGCGGCGGATCGCGTTCGGCATCGTCGCCGAGAACAGCGCCACCTGCTTGGAATCCGGGGTGTCCTCCAGGATGCGCTCGACGTCTTCCTGGAAGCCCATGTTGAGCATCTCATCGGCCTCGTCCAGCACCAGGAAGCTCAGGTTGGAGATGTCCAGCGAGCCCTTCTCCAGGTGGTCGATCACTCGCCCCGGGGTGCCCACGATGACCTGGGCGCCGCGGCGCAGCCCGGACAGCTGGATGCCGTAGGCCTGGCCGCCGTAGATCGGCAGGATGCTCACGCCGTCGATGTGGTCGGCGAAGCTCTGGAAGGAGTCGGACACCTGCAGCGCCAGCTCACGCGTCGGCGCGAGCACGAGGGCCTGCGGGTAGCGCTTCTCCGGGTCGATCTGGGACAGCACCGGCAGCGCGAACGCCGCGGTCTTGCCGGTGCCGGTCTGTGCGAGGCCGACCACGTCGCGGCCGTCCATGAGCAGCGGAATGGTCTGCGCCTGAATCGGCGAGGGCTGCTCGAAGCCGACGCGCTTGACCGCCTCGATGACCTCGTCGGGCAGGCCGAGCTTCTCAAAGCCGTTTTCGGGCTTCTCGGGCTCGGCGGCGGGTTCGGCCGAAGGTTCGTCGTTAAGCTTCAGCACATCATTGTCGTTTTCAATGGCCACGGTGTCCGTGGCGCCGGTCTCCTCAGAAACCCCCGCATCCCTGGTGTCCTCTACTACGGCCTCAACGATTTCGGCCGCGACATCCTGCGGGTCTTTCTGGTTTTCCGACACATTCATATCCGGCTCGTTCTCGCCGCCGGTGGCGTTTTCGGAAATGCTCATCGCTGGCCCAGCGTACGCCATTGTGCGCCCCGGTAACTATTCCTGGATTTTCTCGGCGGGCGAAGTCACACACCTCCCGCTAGAGTTCGTGGTGCAGGTCACATTTCCTATCGACGCCACCCCTGCCCCACACCTCGAAGGAGCCCCGACGATGGACCCCGGCGCGGGCGGCAACGAGTGCTCCGGACAGTAGGCGCGTGGGAGCCGTTAGAGGATCACGACCACCTCAGACCTAGCTCTTCGAGCATTGTGGCAAATAGTTTCCACAATCCGCTGCGAAGGCACCACCCGCCGTGCTACGGTCGTCGGCATGATCAACAGCACCGCATTTGCGACCTCGGCCACGGCCGAGCGTTCTGCGTTGCTGAATACCCAGCCGGCCCGCCTGCATCATCATCTGTAGCGCGGTGCCGGCCGACTCCAGCCCCCTGCGCTAACAGCCTCTGCTGCTCAACGCGCAGGGGGTTTCTTGTTAGCACGGGCAACGCTTCAAGGCTTATGTCGTTCGCGCCGCGCCCCCGGATCCGTCCGCGAAGCATTGCACTTTGCCTATCGATGGCCAACCGGGACGCCGCCGCCCAGCTTCGGGCACACCTCAATCCCATTCCCTGCGCCTCCGATTCGCGCATTGCTTCCCGAAAGAGCACAGTTATGTCTGTTATGACTGCACCATCTGAATCCGCTAACAAGCCCAAACCGAAGCGCAAGGGCCTTTCCGCCCGCCACATCCACTTCATCGCGCTCGGTTCCGCCATCGGCACCGGCCTGTTCTACGGCTCCGCCGGTGCGATCCAGGCCGCCGGCCCGTCCGTGCTGCTAGTGTACCTGCTCGGCGGCGCGGTGGTGTACTTCATGCTCCGCGCGCTCGGCGAGATGAGCGTGCGCAACCCGGTCCGCGGCTCGTTTGCCGTGTACTGCCGCAAGTACCTCGGCGGCTGGGGCGGCTACATCACCGGCTGGATGTTCGCCTTCGAGATGATGATCGTGTGTCTGGCGGACCTGACGGCCATCACGATCTATATGAAGTTCTGGTTCCCCACCACGCCCGCGTGGGTGTGGATCACAGTCACGCTGCTGATCATTAGCGCGGCGAACCTGGCGGCGGTCCGGCTCTTCGGTGAGCTTGAGTTCCTGCTCACGCTGATCAAGGTTGGCGCCGTGGTGGCGATGATCGTCGGTGGTGCCGCAATCCTCGCCTTCAACCTCGGCTCGCAGCCCGAGACGATGGGCGTGAGCAACCTCTGGAGCGACGGCGGCTTCTTCGCTAACGGCATCTCCGGCATGGCGGCGTCCTTCATCCTCGTGCTGTTCGCGTTCGGCGGCACCGAGATCATCGGCGTTGCCGGCACTGAGGCCGAGGACCCGGACCGTTCCATCCCCAAGGCGGTTAACACCGTCCCGGCGCGCATCCTGATCTTCTACGTGCTGTCCATCCTGATCATCTTGATGATCAACCCGTGGCGCACCATCAACGGCGAGGACTCCCCCTTCGTTCAAATCTTCGACACGCTCGGCGTCAGCTGGGCGGCCGCACTGCTCAACGTTGTCGTGCTGAGCGCTTCCCTGTCTGCGATCAACGCTGACCTGTTCGGCACCGGCCGCGTCCTCGCGGGGCTGGCCAAGGAGAAGTTGGCACCGCGGGCGATGGCGAAGACCTACCGCGACGTGCCGGTGATGACCGTAGTCATGCTGATCATCGCCCTCGTCGTCGGCGTCTTCCTGAACCAGCGCTACCCCGACATCTTCGAAACTGTCGCGGCGCTGGCTACCTTCGCCACCATCTTCGTGTGGCTGATGATCCTGCTCGCGCACATTGCTTCCCGACGCAACATCTCCCCCGCCGAAGAGCAAGACCTGAAGTTCCCAGTGCCGTTCTGGCCGTACGGGCAATGGTTCGCGGTCGCGTTCATCCTGTTCACCTTCGGCACGATGGTGTGGATGGAGGAGTTCCACACCGCGCTCATTGTCGGCGTCGCGTTCCTGATCCTGATGACGATCCTTTACCTCGTCACCGGCCGCCCGCAGGCAATCGCGGAAGATGAGGTCGAGTACGAGGCGAAATAGCCCCGCAAACGAATGGACCCAACGCTGCTCTCCCAGCGCTGGGTTTTCTTACGCATGGACGGGTGGTTGAGCTGCGACAACACTGAATCTATTCTCAAAGCATGAACGACATGCAAAAGCTGTATGAATCTGCAGCCAAACTGCAGGAGGTAGCGCCTGACGCAGTACTCGTAGGCGGGAGCGCAGCTGCGTTCTATGCGCACCACCGCATGTCGTTCGACCACGACCACGTCATTGAGCATCTCCAGAGCCGCTACGATGCAGTTCTAGAAGCTGTCGTGGGTTTGGACGGGTGGTCGACAAATCCCCGCGCGTCCCGTCCGCCGATGACCATCATGGGATCTCTAGACGGTTATCAGGCTGGTTTGCGCAACTTGCGCCGCAAGACCCCTCTGGAGGTGGAGACAGTCGAACTGCCTAACGGCTCTCAGCTTCAGATCCCTACGATTGCCGAGGTTCTTCGTACCAAGGCATTCTTGATCGTCCAGCGGAACCAGGTTCGTGACTACCTCGATGTCGCAGCGGTAGGTTCAACACTTGGTATTTCCACCGCGTGCGAGGTTTTGAAAGAGATTGACTCGTTCTACAGCGAGTTCACCAACACGGACGGTTCGGTTCTATCGGAGCTGGTTTACATGCTTTCGGCTCCTAACCCTGCTGACAGTCACAATAAGGATTCCCTTGGTAGCTACAAGGGCGTCGTGTCCGGGTGGGATTCATGGTCAAAGGTTGAATCGGTGTGTAAGGAAATTGCAGCATGCCTAACGTGATCAGTGAGGCTATGTTCCGCAACGTAGCGGCCTCGCCGTCGGACCCTATAGCGTCTTGGCCGTATGAGGTCTACGCTGCCACGCTCCAGTACGGCGACATTTTCGACTGGAGGGTGTTCGCAAAAGAGATTCGCGAGCAACCCTGGGGAAACGTTGCAGAGACGATGGAGCAAGTAGTCCGCGAGCTACCCAATTTGGATGCTGCTCAGCTGTTCTTCCTCATTCTGGGTCAAGCTCGCGGAGACGAGCAGATTTTTGAGAAGTCCCTTCCTGGCCGAGACAACAATTACGAGCCCTGGTAGTCCTCCCGCCTCGCTCGGATGGCCTCGCCGTGTGCCGGGAGGCGCTCGGCGTCGGCGAGGGTGATCACGGCATCCGTCACCTCGGCCAGCGCGCCCGCGGAGTACTCGACCACGTTGACGGGTTTGAGGAAGGTGTGGGTGCTCAACCCCGCCGCGAAGCGGGCCGTGCCGGATGTGGGCAGCACGTGGTTGGATCCCGCGGAATAGTCTCCGAGCGGCACCGGCGCGTGCTGCCCGACGAAGATCGCGCCGGCGTTGGTGATCTGCGCGGCTACGTCACCGGCGTTGCCGGTGTGGATCTCTAAGTGCTCAGGTGCGTAGGCGTTGGTGACGGTGACGGCGGACCGGAGGTCGTCGACAAGCAAGATGCCCGATTGTGGGCCCTCGAGTGCAGCGCGCACGCGCTCGGCGTTGAGCGTGACCTGGTAGCGCTCGGCAATCTCGCGGTTGACCGCCTCGGCAAGCGCAGGCGAATCGGTGACCAGGATCGACGCGGCGTGCTCGTCGTGCTCGGCCTGGGAGATCAGATCGTAGGCCAGATATACCGGGTTGGCCGTCTCGTCGGCGATGATCGCGATCTCGCTGGGGCCCGCCTCCGCGTCAATGCCCACCACCCCGTTGACCACACGCTTCGCGGCGGCGACGAAGACATTGCCGGGACCGGTGACCATGTCCACCGGCTCCAGGTCCTCGTCGCCGTAGGCCAGCAGCGCGACGGCTTGGGCGCCACCAGCCGCCCACACCTCATCGATCCCAACCAGAGCGCACGCCGCGAGGATCGTCGGGTGCGGCCAGCCGCCGAAGTCTGCCTGCGGCGGCGAGCACACCACCATCGAACCCACGCCAGCCTCCTGGGCGGGAATCGCGTTCATGAGCACACTCGACGGATACACGGCCTTGCCGCCGGGGACGTACAGGCCCACACGCTGCACCGGGCGGAACACCTCGGCCACCGTGGCACCCGGCGCGAGCTCGGTGGTGTGCCCAGCGGGTTTCTGATCGGCGTGCACGGCGCGGATGCGTGCGATTGAGGTCTCCAACGCCGAGCGCACGTCCGCGTCGAGACCGTCCACGGCCTCCGCGATGACCTCAGCAGGCACACGGATCGAAGCCGGGCGCACGCCGTCGAAGCGCTCCCCGTACTCCTGCGCCGCCTGCGCACCGCGCTCACGCACCGCCTCCACAATCGGAGCCACTTGAGGCACCACCGAGTTCACGTCCGCACCCGCGCGAGGAAGCACCTTCCGCAGTTCGCGCACCGTCAACGCACGGCCCCTGAGATCTGTCACCGACAGCATGTCGCTCCCCTTCTCTTCCCTTCGAAGTCTTCTCTGCATGGTATCCGCCCAGCGCTCGCGCCGAGGCCGTTTTCCGTCCAACCCCACTGCACGCGATCGCCCGGTTTCTGACACACTTGGTCGCATGACCGTGACTCATGGCAACAAGATCGTCCTTATCGGCGCCGGCGCTGTCGGCACCGCCTTCGCATACGCAATTGTCAACCAGGGCCTGGCAGACCACCTGGCCATCATCGACCTCAACGAGGACCTCGTCTGGGCCCAGGTTGAGGACTTAAACCACGCCGTTCCGTTCTCCGGCCACCACATGGACGTCACGGTAGGCACCTACGAGGACTGCCGCGACGCCGCACTCGTGGTCAACTGCGCCGGCGTGGCGCAGCGCGACGGCGAAACCCGCATCGACCTGATCGCCCGCAACGCCGCCATCTTCGAGTCCATCAACAAGGAAGTCATGGCTAACGGCTTCAACGGCATCTACGTCGTGGCCACCAACCCAGTGGACGTGCTCACCTACATCACCTGGAAGCAGACCGGCCTGCCGTCGAACCAGGTCATCGGCTCCGGCACCGTGCTGGACACCGCCCGCTGGCGCCACAACCTGGGCCTGCACTTCGACATCGCCCCGTCCGCGGTGCACGCCCACATCATCGGCGAGCACGGCGACACCGAGCTGCCCGTGTTGTCCTCCGGCTCCGTCGGCGGTGTGCCGCTGAGCGCCTTGCTGGAGACCGAGGCGGAGACCAACCCGGACATCTACACCCAGATCGACGAGATGTTCGTCCGCACCCGCGACGCCGCCTACGACATCATCAAACGCAAGGGCAACACCGCTTTCGGCATCGGCAACGCACTCGCCCGCATCACGCGTGCGATCCTGCGCAACGAGGACGTGGTCCTGCCCGTCTCCGCACTCCTGCAGGGCGAGTACGGGCTCGACGACCTCTACCTCGGCACCCCCACCGTCCTCAACCGCAGCGGCGTACGCAACGTCGTGGAACTGCGCCTCGACTCCGACGAGCTGGAGAAGTTCCGCCACTCCGCCACCACACTTCGCGACGTCATCGACCGCGCCGAGTTCTAGGAGCCTTTTGCTTATCGACGGCAGCTCCACCCTTGCCCGTTTAGTATGGCTACATGCTGAAGGCAATCTTCCTACTGATCACTTGAGGCTACGAGATCAAGCATTGTGCGCAAATTGCCATCTGCGTCAGCAGGCTCGAAAATCGACCGTAAAACCTTTTCAGCCGGAAGCGACCAGACTGATATTTCATTGGTCGCAGGCGGTTCTAAAACCTCTGTGACAACTGGAAACTTGACCGTTCCTAGTATTTCGACTTGGGCTGACGGGCTCGGCAGAAGGAATGCATTCACCATATTGTCAACGCCGTCGTTCTCGACAAGGGCACGAAAAGCCGTGCGGTACAAAAATTGTTTGGTTACCGACTCAAGTTCTGGTTCGCCACTGATGGTTGGCATGCCATTTTGTCCGACTTCTGCTGTCACCTGGTAATACTTCGCGTCCAAAATGGCAAATGTCCACGTCTGGCATACTCCATCTTTAGACGGTATTAAACGAATTAAGTCCGGACGTAACCTCCTATTTGTAGAAAAAGTTTGCCCCTGTAACTCCCAAGTAGGCGTTGGAATTAGTGAATCGATGGAGGCCTTTGGATCAAAGTCTGTCCCAGTAGAGAGCGGGAATTTTAGGCTCTGCAGTGAAGCCTTCAAATCGTTTCCAAGAAAGGCACTACATGCCTCCTCCCAGAACACATGAAAAGCTCTAGTTCCAAAGACTACGAGGGATTCCATAGCAACCCCGCTGTAGTCCTCGCTGAGAAGCGCCCTCATACAATCAAGCACCTGCCGCTTCCAGTGCAGGTTTTGTTCAATCGCTTCCCGATCAATGTGGTGGATCAAGGTAGTCGTATCCCCTAGTTCTTCCAGCGGCGTTCCTGCTAGTGGGGGTAGTTCCAAACCTAAGAGAAAATCAAGTCCGCTCCGTTCCAGAAACTGCCCGCTCGCAGTAAGTAATCCAGCATGTATCTGCCTCACTAAACTAGCGGTATCTGCAACCTGCTTACGCGTGTACGTATTGGTGTAATAGAAACTCGCTCCCTTTACGAATGAAGGGCCCAGAGCGAAAGTCCGCGGCCAGTCAATGTCCCCAGAACCGTTAATCTCGTAGGTGGACTCTTCCGCACCGTAGAGTCCATACTCCTCAAAGAGCTGTACCAGTCTGAGGAAGAACGTGCCACTGCTGGAAAGCAGGTTATCTTCTACGAATAACTCCCGAGCCTCCTCTTCGATCAAGGTGCTTGATTCAAGCGAATCAATCGCCCGCATAACGGTCTGAAAATGGTCTAGATCAGGTTCTTCAGCATCCATATATTTGGGATATACCCAGACCGAAAGCTGTCGGTAGCAAACAACCCCCACGAACGTCCACTGGTAAACGCGCTCACCTTGTCGAGTTTTATCAGCTGCTACTGGTTTGACGATCCCCATCTCCAGAGATTGCTTTAGAAACTCCGATACGAAATCCGTACCCAGGCGGGCGGACTCCACAAAGGATTCCTCTGTAAAAACATCAAGCTCGAGAAAGCTGATAAATTTCTGCTCAAGCAATTCTTACAGTCCATCGGGGTCAGAGTTCGGACGGTCAGCGAATTCGGGGATTTTCGCCTGACGTTGGAGCGTTCCAATGTTTTGAAAAACCTGTTCACCTAGCTCATCGAAACTTTCGCAAAGTGCCTCGTAGCTCGTGCCAACTTCACTTCGAAATACGGCTTTGCGCTTCAACTTTGCGGCATCTTCGTACAGGTACAGGAGCACCTTTTCCTTGAAGATACGAGTGAAATCCGGACTAACCAGATCCGATGGCTTCAGAAAAAATGGACCCAGCAAACGATCATCATTGACTCCCGCAGAACGCAATGCCCCATTTATCTCTTTCCGAAGATCATTCCAATTAACCCATCCGGTTTGCCCTAATGGAACCGCATAGCTCGAAATCTCGGCGGAGCCCTCGTTAAGCCCCACGTATCGGAAGTCCCAACGTCTCCTAAACGCAGTGTCAACTGGAAACACCCCTTGGTCGGCACTATTCATCGTGCACCACAGATACAAGTTCGGGGGAAGCTTCAACTCCAACGCACGCGGGTGAGATTCTGCCCCTGCTACGAGGTGGTTGAAATTTTGCTCTAACTCAGTTCGTAGTTCGCGAGACGTACTTACTCCGTACTCACTCTCGCCGTCTGAATTCCTATCCAGTAGCTGAAACAACTCACCGAAAACTGCTGCGGGGTTTGCTCGGTTGATCTCCTCGATCACCAAAACGAAATTCTTTTCAGGATTCGAAACTGCATCCACGTAAGCTTCGAGGAAAGGACCGAAGACATATAGGTACGCTATCTCCCCTGAGTCATTGGGGTCCGAAACCGGTTTAAACGATCCAACGAACTGCGAGTAAGTGTATTCCGGATGGAAAGTAATCCGGCGTCGCTCCTCTGGAGCGAAGTGCGCTTCTACTAGTTGATTCAACCGGTAGGATTTCCCAGTTCCTGGCGCCCCAAAGAAAATTAAGTTTCGACTCTCTCCAATATCTTTGGGTATTCCGAGCTTACTGGGCTGCCGGTCAATCTCTCCTGCCGGAGCATCATATTTTCCGATCATGAAGGGCAACGGATCCGAGTAGCCGTCGTATTCCGCTGGGTATGTGCTCGCTAGATACTGCATTAAGCTATCTCGGTACTTCGAGAACACTTGGTATTCGAAGTTTGCTTCCCCTCGGTAAAAAGCCTGAAAGAGTTCAACCGCCTCCCTAGCGGTACCGCGCTCAATCGAATCAAGATCGAACTCAAGGAAGTCACGAATTCTTGTTTGAAAATCAACGTTCCAGAACCGGAGCGGTGTGTCCTCGCCATCCAGCGCTGCACTCGAAGCAAATACAAGATCACGAGGAACCAGCATCGGAGTTCTAGTTTCCGAGCCCTCAACCTCCAGCCACATTGATTGCAACCAGTAATTACGACTGGTAAGAGGAGAGGCGGCAGGCGCAGCAATCCTACCCACCGTCGTTGTGGGGGGTAGGCAGAGCGCAGCATCGATCACGAGACTTGGTCGGATTCGATTTTCAATTACGAACTTCATGGAATTAGACCCAGCACCCCGGGGTTTGATTTCATATTCAGCCTCCGGATCATCCAGATCGATGCTCGCTGGGAAGCCAAATCGGTCCCGGAAGCCAATCCGCAATTTCGCTCGCTTATTATTCAGTTCAGAAGCTGTTTGCGGCCTACCTTCCTCATCGAAAAAGACCCCACCGAGAAATGCTTGGCCGCCTCCACTATTCCTGTTGTAGTGAAAGTGAAAGTCATCCTCCGATTGCGCGTATGTCTCTGGAGCCTGGATCAGGCGAAAGTAACTTGAACCCGGCTGGTTTTTAGCTTGGAAGTCCATACTCGCTAATCCTAGAGGCCAAATGGAATGCCAGCTTGGGGGGAACTGCATTTCCAATCGCTAGCTCGACGTTTGTTTTGGCTCCAGGCAGCTTGAAATGATCAGGAAAGGTCTGGATCAGAGCTCGCTCTCGGGTAGTCAAAGCCCTGACTCCATCTTCGATCCTCGCTGCGTCACCACGATGCGCAACATAGTTCTTTGGAATCGGGCGATTGATTCCTCGTATGGTTGCGGCAGGCTCATCGATCGAAAAAACCGCTCGGCGCTTATAGCTCCTTGGGTGCATATAATAAAAGTCTGTCTGTAAACGATCCCCCAGGTAATCCCTTACAGTCATAGGCACTTCATCTCGCCCCTCAAGTAGTTTTTCGTCGAAAAACCCATCGCGTTCTCCGAGTTTGCCTACAAGAAAATATCGCTTCCGTGCCTGCGGCGCTCCGAAATAGCTTGCATCTAGCACTGTTTCACTTAAGCCGTAACCCGCTTCCGACAAAACAGTTTTCATCCTGGACAGCGATTCGAATCGGGTCACATTGTAAACATTCTCAAAGACGACCCAGGAAGGTCTCACCTGCGCCACCAGGCGACCAAATTGAACTGTCAGGTTTGCCCTCTCACCCTGATGCCTCTTACCAGAAATTGAAAAGTCTTGGCAAGGAGGGCCACCGATGATCGCATCAGCCTCGAATTGCATAAGAGTCTTGGCCGCTACCGCGTCCGCAAGATCAAGATCGTAGATTGGGTGATTGAAATTCGCTGCATATATTTCCAACGCCGGTTTCCAGTGATCAAACCCGGCGACAACCTCGTGTCCGGCGTCTTGGAAACCCTGTGTCATACCGCCACAGCCAGCGAACAAGTCAATAACTTTCACTTACCCTCCTCCAGGTAAGTCTTCAATGCTTTGGCGACATGCCGGGCCATGTTTACCGGCACCGCATTGCCAATCATTTGGTTCAAATCAGATTTGCCACCAAAAAAATCAAAGCCCTCGGGAAAAGTCTGCACCATACTTCTTTCTTTAATCGTGAGCGGGCGAGTTTCATTCACTGGCGCAGAGTCGCGAGGGTTTCCTTTATAACCAGGAGGAATAGGACGCTCCACGCCTCGAATCGTCATTGACGGCTCATCGATACTAAACACCGCACGTCTGCTGTAGTTGGTAGGCACCCGGAAATAGTGCTCAATCGCTAAAGAGTCCCCGAAATAGTCGCGCATCGTCATCGGTTTTTCGGCCAGCCCGTCAACTAAGCCTCGATCCAGGAACCCGTCTGCCTCACCAAGGCAGCCGACAACAAAAGTGCGCTTTCGCCACTGAGGTACACCGCAAAACGCGGCATCGAGTGTTTGAATACTCAGCCCATAGCCAGCGTTTCTGAGCGTTTCAACCGATCGCTGCCAGATCTGCGATTTCTGACTGTTGGCTACGTTTTCCATCACCACGAACCTTGGCCTGAGCGCCGTCACAATCTCGCTAAAAGCTAAGGAAAGCGCGGCTCGGCCACGCCCTTCATCCTGTCTACCCGCCGTCGAATAGTCCTGGCAGGGAGGACCGCCGATAATTACGTCGGGTGCAAACGGCACGATACGTTCAATTGATCTATCGATTTCGGAAAGATCCATTTTGAACGCAGGATGGTCAAAATTTCGCCGATAAACTTCTACAGCAGGCCCCCAATTATCGAATGCAGCCTGAATCTTGAATCCTTCTTCTAGAAACCCCAGGGACATTCCTCCACATCCGGAGAACAAATCCACAACTTTTAGACCTAAGGGTTGTCCACTGCCCATACCGCGTCCCTCTTCCACACCAATCTTCTAAATCGTATTGAGGATGACTCTAAGCTCTCTAATCGATATGACCTAAGCGAAATCGCACACTTGTTTCAACCTGGGTCAATCTCAGGTATTCCGACAATGCGAAGAACCGATTGTCGCGTACTCCCCCACCTCCGCGGCGAATGAGGTGTCGTGGCAGGTGAAGATCACGGCCTGGCCGGAGCGAAGTCCCTCGGCGATGAGGGCGTGGGCGCGGTCACGGGAGGGGGCGTCGAGGCCGACGTCGGGTTCGTCGAGAAGCACGAGCGGGCGGTTCTGGGCGAAGACCTGGGCGAGCTGAGTCAGGCGAAGGTGCGCGGCCGGGAGGTCCAGGGGGTGGGTTTCCGGGTCGAGTCCGAGTGCGGCGACGGCGTCCGGGTCGCCGACGAACTCCCCCACCGTGGATTCGGCGAGTTGGTCGGCGGCGCGCTGCAGCGCGAGGGAGACGCCGAGAGCAAGCCCCGGGTTGCCGTCTAGGCCGGCCATCGCGCGTAGCAGTGTGGTCTTGCCAGCACCGTTGTCGCCGCGCAGCCACACGGCCTGGCCGGGGCGCACGGTCAGGTGGATCGGACCGACGGTGAACTCCGGGTCCTCGTTTGCGCGGAACTGCCACCACCTGCGGGGTTTTCCGCCGCGGGTGGCGGTGATCGCGCCGAGGTCGATCGGTTCGCCTGTGGGCTCCACGCGTGGAGGCAGGCTGGTTTCGTGGGTGGGAGGGGGTGAGGGAGACAGGATGCCGTCGATAAGCGAAAGCTTTGCTGCGTTGAGGCGGGGGCGGTTGCCGAGGACCACGATGCGCGACGGCAAGGCTTCGAGTAGGCGGATGATGTGGGTGGCGGAGGTGGGGTCGAGGCCGGCGAAGGGGTCGTCGAGAAGCAGGATGGCCGGCTCCAGGACCGCGACGGCCGCGATGGCCAGGCGGCGTGTTTGGCCGCCGGAGAGTTGTGCGGGGTGGCGCTCGGCGAGTTCTGTGAGTCCCGCGGCGCTGAGGATGCGCTCGCAGCGACGCTGCATCTCCGGGGTGGGTGTGCCGCGCTGCTCGAGGCCGAGCGCGACCTCCTCGATGACCGTGTCACGCAGGTAGGACACGTGCGCGGTGGCGTCCTGCTGGACCACGGCGACGCCTGCCCACTCGTTGTGCGCCTGGGCGGCGAGGGTGGTCAGGCCCGCGCCAGAGTTGCCGATGACCTCGACGGTGCGGTGCTGGTTAAGTGCTTGCTTGAGCGGGGTTAGATCCATAGGACCACCGCCACGCAGGTAAGCGGGACGAGGATGCGGGCGGCGCGCTGGGCCGGGCTGTCGTGGACCGGGCGCAGGACGGTGCGGGGGCCGGTGAGGTCGTAGCCTGCGGTTTCCAGCGCCTGGCCGCGGGCGCCGGCCTGGGTGAGCAGCTCCGTGAGCACGGGCATGATCAGGTGCGGGACGACCGTTTTGGTTGTGATTGGGCGCTTCTTGAGACGGTTGGCGTCGCGGGTGATGCGCGCGCGGTTGGCACCCTGGGGGCCGAGCTGCAGCGTGGTGCCGGCGATGTAGCCGATGCGGTTGCCTCCCCTGGTGTTCTGCAGGGCCTTGGCCAGATCCGGGGTGCGCGTCCAGGCCACGGCGGCGAGCAGGCACGCGACGAGCGCGGTGAAGCGGGCGGTGAGGTGGGCGGCGTCCGCGAGCCCGTCGGAGGTGAGCAGTGGGGCGATGCGGTGCTCGCCGTAGGGCGCGTGGATGAGCACCATCGACGCGGCAACGGGCGCGGCGAGGATTGCGGTGGCCGCCACGACGGACGGGTTGCGGGTACGCCACGTGCCAGCAGCGAGGGCCGCGGCGATGATGGCGAGCGAGGCCTGCGGAGTGTTCAGCCCCAGCGCGAGAATCCAGCCGGACGCGCCGATGACCAGGGCGGTCAGCGGGTTCAGGCGGGTCTGGGGCTGGGGCATGTTGGGTGGCTACTTGGGCTGCTTGCTCTGCGGGGCGAAGGCGGCGACGGTGCGCTTCGGCAACGCCTTAACAGTGAAGTACGCCACCAGCATGACAATGACCTTGTCCACCGGGTCCGAGATGAACGCCTGGGTGGTCACGGACGCGATGAGCGAGCCGCCCATCTCGCGGAACAGGCTGACCAGCGCGCCGGTGCCCACACCGGCGGTGCCGCCGTAGACGTAGGCCGCGACCGGGGCGGCGACCATGCCGCCGATAAGCCCCAGTACCAGGCCGAAGCCGATCACGGTGGCGATGTTGCGCAGCGCGTTGAAGCGGTGGATGAACACGCCGGCCAGCCAGCCGATCAGCGCCGCACCCGCGGCGAACGGCAGCGCGGCCGGGTTGAGCAGGCCCCACACCACGTTGTTCAGCGCGCCGGTGGCCATGCCTGCAACCGGGCCAGCGAGCGCCGCGACGAGCACCGTGCCCACGGAGTCCAGGTACAGCGGCAGGCCGATGGAGCCGACGATCTCGCCGACGACAGAGTTGATGATGATCGCAATCGGGATCAGCCCCAGCGTGCGCGCGGGCAGCACCGGGATGACGGCTGCGAGCAGCAGCGCGGTGCCGATGCCATAGCCGGCGAGCAGCGCGATGCCCGGGCCGGAGCCGGTGACCTGGTCCCAGTCCGCCGGGTGAACCAGAACGAAGTACAGCCAGGTGGCGGCGATGAGGACGGCGCCTGCGATGACGAGCGCGCGGCGGGCGGGGGTCCATTCGGCCTTCTGTGCGGCCTGCGTGGAAACGGTGTGTGACATGGAAACTCCGAGTGGTGTGCGGGGAGGAACAGGAAGTACAGCCCTAATCGCCTATGTCACCTCGGCTGGGCTATCGGCTGGGCATTGTAGCAATGAATGTTGGCACGTCACGAATCATGCCGATACTCAGACGAAACCGTTAGCAATACGCTCTATCTCGTTGACCACCATGTCGAAAATCGGATTGTCCTCGCGAAGCGTGTTTAAAAGAACTTTTTGATATTCGAACGTTTGTTTGACACTTGGGCTTTCGCTAGCGGATAACTTAAAATCATCGGCAGTTTTTGACAGCCACCAGAGCTTCCAACTCTTACCCGACTCGTTTTCCCTTGAATCCCCCTCATGAAACGCCTCTTTGAAATCGTCTGGAAATATTTGCTCCGCGAGCATTCTTTCCGGCCATGAGTTACCCAAAAACCCTAGTCGTGTTCGAGCAAAATTAATTAGGCCGCTTTCTACATCCTGCGCGTTCGAAGCATCACAGTGGATAAACTTTTCAGGCTCAGTTTCATGAACATATTCATCCCATGTTTTTTCGAAGCCTTCTCTGCGAATATGAGTATCCAGATCAAAATCTGACAAGCCTAGGAATTTCTCGAATGCAGGCTTTTTCTGATCTCCGTCTAGCAAAATCACAGTGGCAGCCGTTTTCGGGTTGCTTTCCATAGCCAGAACCGGCAGAACTTTTCTTACTATTGAGCTAGCACCACCTGGAATAATCTGAATTTCGACCAAATCCATCCAGTTTGGCCGTTTACGCCTCAAACTCGCCTCTACGATTTCCTTGGTAAGTTCATCTTCTAAATAAATGCATAGGCGCGTATTGTTGCGAGGATTGAACCCTAAGGCATTAAAGGCTTCGGATGGACTACAGCTTTGGGCAAGCAATTTGACCTGATGCGTAACATCATCAAATCCCAAGACCTTAATTGCGCCGGAGGGTAGAGTGTCAACAATTGCCGGAGAATGGGTTGAGAGCACTACCTGCAGTTTCTTAGCCAAAGCTTGGCGCATGAGGAAATCCATGAATCTTTCCTGCGCCCCCGGGTGCAGTGAGATCTCTGGCTCATCGAGCAAGATTAGCGATTGCGAGGGAGCTCGATGTATTTCGTCCACGAGACGTACGACCGTAAACTCGCCGCTTCCCGCATGCGCCTCGGAGTACTCAATGCTTGAGGATTTAAGGTTTAATCGAAAGGTTGTACCAGGAGCCCCGAAGAGAGTGTGCTTGATGACATCTATCCCGTCGATGTCCTTTCCAAGAATGGTCGAGATTTCCTTTACTGCCTCCCGATCCAAGCTGCGCGGTCCCTCCAGGACTCTTGAGAGGATGTCTTTCGCGGTTGTATCACCCTTTAGTGCTTTATCAAGTCTTGCGGCTCGCGCTTGCGCTCTGATGCGTTTTTTCGTTGAAGTGTCAGTGAACCTGTCCGGGCTACTGTGGTTTAAGAACTTGTCAAAAGCACTGATTTCAGCCTTCAAGTCAAGGAACAAGATCGGTTTCTTAATGAGCGCCCATCGGTCTTGATGTTTGTTATCTTGACTCGGATCAGCTTCGAATTTCTTCATTCCATCACGGATCGCTGGCTTCGTAGGCTCCCAATAGTCGGGGTCAGCTTTCCCTTGAAGACGTTCAGGCACATCCTTACCGCGAAACTTACGCGTAACGCGTGCTTTCCTACACTCGGCTTGCCCCGGCTCGCCTCCGTAGGAATAGACAAACCTATGGGGATCTGTATTTGCCTTTGCACCTTCACCGCCGCCCCACTTGTCTATGTCATCGAGCTTGGTGGAAAACCAATACTCTGCGATACTTCTACTTTCAGGCGCAGCAGCTAAAGCGTGAAGAATTGAGGTTTTATTGGTTCCGTTAGGTCCTACTATCGCCGTGATGGGCCAGGTAAATTCAATACGGAAGCCATCCTCAAGCGACTTATAGTGCGGAAACCAGATCGCCGAGATGAACGGCTCGAAGGCCTTCCGATTATTTTCGAAAACGCTTCCAAGCTTCTCTTCGGGGGAGGTGGCACTTCCGTTCATCAGATTCGTCTCCAGTAGTCTGTCAGTTGTTAATTAGTGGACATGGGTTGAGCGTTTCGCTAGTAGCCTTGCCACCGCATCACCCATGGTCCTCGCAAAAGGCGGGGGTACAGCATTGCCAATTTGCCGTGCAATGCTTGTCTTACTTCCGACCCATCGATAATCGTCCGGGAACCCCATCAATCGAATTGCCTCATAATGGGTGATAGCACGATCTTCAGTGGGGTGTAGATATCTCCCTTTTTCTGGTTTGAAGAACTCGGTTCTGATCGTAACTGAGGGCCGATCCAGATATAGACGCCCCATCACATCCGTGTTTCCCTTCTCGTGTCTCTTCCAACAATCTGCCTTCAGATGCTCAGGTAAATCGAACCTATTACCTCCAGGTACCGAAATGTATTTAAACCGTTTAAGCGATAGGTCACTGTAGCGCCGCCCAAGATGAAGCTCTCTCGACTCAAAAGGACCCGGGCGTTTTAGTCCGTTGAAGTAGGTAAAACGCGAAGGCAGATCGATGTCACTCACCCTCTGTTTCACATCTTCGAAGCTGTCACCTACTGTTAAAGGAGCCTTTGTGGTGGGAGGCGGGTAATCTAGCGTTGGTTGATCCCTACGCGAGCCCAGGATAACCATCCTTCTACGGTTTTGGGGTACCCCGTAATCAGCACAGTTAACTGTCCTAATTGGTGCGATTACATAATCTTGAAGGAGACCGCCCGAAAGCTCACGCTCAAAAAACTGTCGCTCGGGGGACTGCGAAAACTGTGGAACGTTCTCCATCAGGAAATATTTTGGAAGCGCTTGGCCTATGGCTTGTGCGTAAGAGCGCCAAAGGTCGTTGTAAAGACCTGCGGGGTCTCCCTTCCCCAAACGAGAAAACCCTTGGCACGGTGGTCCACCAATGACAACATCGCACTCCGGAATAGACCTGTCCTGGACAACATCCCGCATGTCTCTTTGCAGCACTGTTGCTTCCGGGAAGTTTTCGCTAAACGTTGCAGCTGGATCTGCTTCAAGCTCGACAGCCATTCGAGTTTTGAATATTTGGCCATCGCTCCCATTTTTCACCGCCTGAAAACCACAGGACAGCCCGCCCGCCCCCGAAAACAGATCGACTACGGAATACACAATTTGACCCTCAGTTTTTCCGAAATTTGCCTATGCGGAAGCATCTTCAAGGATAACTATTAGCAGAAGATCGCAATGCGACCATACTGCAAGCGAAGATTCAGATCGCAGCCTGCTCATGCACTAAGAGATTGATGCTCGGCGCTCTATACGCAAGGAGATCCCTGCAGACCTTTAAAGTAACGATACAGTTGCACTCCTAGTCGTCGGCGCGCAGGTGGCGCAGCTCCACAATCTCGGCGTCGCCTGCGGCGACCTTCGCGTGTACCTCGCAGGCCCACGTGAACCAGCCCCAGGCCATCGCGATGTCAGCCCCGGTGACTAGGCGCGCGTTGGGTTCGCGCTCCCAAATCCCGCGCAGGTCCGCCACGGAGGTGCCGCGCATGAGCTGCGAGTCCGCCTCCACATCGACGGTAGCGTCCTTCCACGTGTATTCCACGTGCCCCAGCGCGATCAGCACGGTGAGCAGGTCGTGGATCTGGGCTTGGTAGCCCTCCCCCACCTCCTCGTGGAACTCGAAGTAGAAGCGGGTGATCGCCTCCAGGTGTTCGGCGAGCGGGGAACCGCCAAGCTTATCGACGAACTCCGCCAACGCCTCCGGGCTGAGCACCATCCGTTCCGTCACGCCGAGCGAGCACAGCGTGATCGGGGTCTGTGTCATGGCGAACACGTCGGCGGCGGCGTGCGGGTCCACCCAGAAGTTCCACTCTGCGCTCGGCGTGGTGTTGCCCGGGTAGTTCACCGCCCCGCCCATGACGGTGATGTGCTTGAGCTTGGCAAAGTGCTCCGGGTGGGTGTGCGCGAACGCGGCCAGGTTGGTCATGGGGCCGGTGACAATCAGGTGCAGGTCGTCTGTGCCGCGCTCGATGGAGTCGATCCACAACGCGTCCCAGTCGTGCTCCACGTGGCGGTGGGGAGCGTGAGCGTAGCCCAGGCCGGTGTCGCCGTGGGTCTCGGGCGTGGTGGTCAGCTCCACCTCGAGCGGCTCGGGCAGGCCGGCGGCCAGCGAGATGATGGGCAGGCCGCTCAGCCCCAGGATCCAGGCGCCGTTTTGGGCGCATTGGTCGGCGGGGGCGTTGCCGGAGGTCGTCGTTAGGCAATCGAGCTCAATGAGCCCCGCGTGGGCCGCGGCGGTGAGGAAGATGATTGCGTAGGTGTCGTCGATGCCGGGGTCGCAATCCAGGATGACTCTCACGGTTTTGTTTCCTTTCCGGCGACAAGCCAGATGATGAACGTGGCGGCGCACACCGCCCCGCACACGCCGAACGCGGCCTGGAAGCCCGCCGCCTCCGCGACGGCGCCGAGCAGCACCGGCGCGAGGATGGTGCCGGCATCCTGCGTCATTTGATACGTGGACAGCACTGTACCGCCGGAGCGCTCGTTGCCGATGATGTCCGCGAGCGTGGCTTGGGTCGCGGGGCTCATCAGGCCCGCGCCGATGCCTGCGGCGGCAGACATCAGCACGAGCGGCCAGAAACTGGTCGCGCCGCCAAGGAGTGTCGTGAACACGCCCGAGGTGGCAAGACCCGCGGCGACCAGCGGGCGGCGGCCGAGGCTATCGGCGAGGCGGCCGGAGAACTGCAGAGTCACGGCCATGCCGAACGCGAAGGCGGTCAGCGCCAGCCCGGCGGCCGCTCCCCCGCGCTCAAACACGGCCGCGGCGAACAACGGCAAGATGGCCACACGCGAGCCCATGTTGACAAAGCCGTTGGTGAACCCGGCGGCCAGCAGCGCCTTGTAGGTGGAGGTGTGCCACGCCTGGCGCACGCGCATCTTCGGCTTGGCCGCGGGCAGCGGCTCGGAGCCCGGCTTCGGCTGGGTCAGTGCGCCGACGGCGACCGCCGCGCCCGCCACCGCGATGCCGTAAATGACAAACGGCGCGCGGAAGCCGAGGAAGGATAGCGCGGCGCCGATGACGGGGCCAACGACGTTGCCGACCAGAAACGCCGAGGCGTACAGCGCGTTCGCGCGCCCGCGGATGGACGGGTGCGTCACACGCACGATCAACGCCTGGGCCGACAATGTGAACATGGTGGAGCCGAACCCGGCGATAAACCGCAGGGCGAGGATCTGCCAATAGGCCTGCGCGAAAGCCACGAAGAACGTGGAGGCGGCGACGATAAGCAGGCCAGTGAGGTAGATCGGGCGGGAGCCAAGCCTATCGACGAGCCGGCCGGCCCCCGGCGCACCAATGAGCCGCGCGAACGCGAAGATCGAGATCACTGCGCCGGCGGCAGCCATGGACACGCCGAAGCTGCCGGCGAACTGCGGGAGCACCGGGGCGATGAGCCCGTAGCCGAGGGCGATGATGAACGCGGCGCCGACAAGGACCCAGATCGTGCGCGGGATCTTCGGTTGAGTGCGGGGTGTCTGCTGTTGAGTTGGACTGTCGGCGTTCATTGCTGGTTAGGGTACATCGCTGGGTAGGGGTGGTCTGATTTGGCAATGTGGCAGATAATTTCCACAAAGCAAAATCACCCCAGGTAGAGGCGATACTTTCGACAACATGTTCGAACGGTCGGCCTGTGGTGTCGGAGGCGCTTCGTAGTGTGTGCGCCATGAAGTTCAACACGAAGAATCCGCTGCGTAGCGTCAGCCGAAACGAGAAGTCCCATTCCCCCGCCTACACCCCGGAGGCCCTCGCCGAAGAGATCCGCGAGCGTCACCCCGCGATCCTCGAGTCCGCCCAGGCCGTCATGCACCACCCGCGCTCACTCTCCCGCCCCACCGCCGCGTGGCGTCCACCGGTGCTCACCCTGCCGCGGGTGGCCAACGGGCCGCAGCTGACACTGGCCGTGACACGGCGCAGGGTCGGCCCACGGGCGCGGGCCCGGATACAGGGCTACGGAGGCAACCAGGTGCCGGCCTATCTGATTGAGGTCCGCATCGCCGACACGACCGGCGCGGTTGTGGACACGGTGCTCACCGAAGCGTGGGTACGCGCGCTGATCCCCGACGACTGCGCGCACGCGGTGCACGAGCTGGCCAGGACGCGCACGGCGAACTACGTGTGGCTCGTCGACGGCACATTCACGCCGGTCGCCTCGCCGTCGTCGATGTTTGATGGGCTCAGCGCTGCTTAACGGCTCAGACTAGCCCCGGGCGGCGTCGCTGCTGTCGTCCTCGTCGATACCGGGGACGCCCTCGTCGTCGTCCTCGTCATATTCGACATCGTCGGTCTCGTCGTCGTCTTCGTCGTCCTGGCCGAACAGGTCGTAGATCTCCGGCTCGTCGAACTCGTCGTCCACGGGCAAAAGCTGCGACTCCCAGTCCTCAGCCTGGTCGGCGGCGAGCGAGAGCACGTCGAAAAGCCTGTCAAAGTCGGTGAAGCTGCCCAGCTCGAGCCGTTCGGCGTCGATGAGGGCCTCGTCGTGGATGGCGTCGAAAAGCCGGGCGCGGTCTTCCTCGGTCAGCTCCGCGTCGCCGTCGGACTCCCAGAGCTCGCCCTCGGCGTCGTCGAGCACGTCGTCGTAATCGTCCGGCAGCGCGATGAAGGTCACCTTGGCGTGCGGGGTGCCCTCGACGGTGTCGATGGTGACCAGAAGCTCGGCGTTGTCGCCGACCTCGGCGCGCACCTGCTGCGGATTCAGGTGGTCCTGGAAAAACTCCAGGTCCCCGATGCGCTCGTCGGTGCCCTCCAACAGGTCGCGCAGCACAGTGATCACCTGGTCGGTGGCCATGTGCTCCGCAACCGCGGCCACGGCGTCCTCCACGGAGAACACCACGGCCACCAGCACGGCCTCGAAATCCTCGTCGTCCTCGTCCACGTCCGCGGCCGCGATGTAGACGTTGGCGGCCGGCAAGTGCGGATCGATCTCCACGAACTGGATCTCCAGCGCCGCCGTCATGGGCACGAACATGGTGTCGCCGCCCACGCGGGACTCGATGCCTTCGCGGTCGAGCGCCGCTGCGATGTCCTCGAAAAAGCTCATGTCGGTGGTTCCTTCCCAAGCTCGGCCACAACGGGCACAAGCCTAGCCACGAATGCTTGCGCATGCGTGGCATTTCCCTGTCACGGCGGGGTTAACTGTCACCCCATGACGGATGGGCGGCACCGAGCAGCGATGCGGCCGAATCCATCAGGTCCTGGCGGTGGATGCCCCACTCGCGCATGTCAAAGCCCTCCCACGCCCTGCGCTGCGACGCCTTCGGGTCCCACTCCACCCGCATACCAGCGTCGAACACGGCCGTCGCACGTCCCGGCCTATCGTCGGAGCGGAAACCGTAGACCGGCCACTCCTCGCCCGGCGCGCCGGTGTGGAAGAACTGCCCCCAGTGGTGCTGCATCACCCGGCTGACCTCAGTGAACGCCTCAGATCCGCCGAAGACGTCCCAGCGCGAGGCCTTCGTGGCGTTCGGTTCGCCGAACACCGCGCCCAGATCGGCGGTGTGCATCGCGCCCAAGCCCAGCATGCGCATCGCGGCAGACGCGTGGTCGAAGCGGTACATCCACGTGCTCGCCTTCCTGCGGTGTGCGGTGGCCAGGATCACCGTCGGCGCCCAGAACACCGCGTCGGCGATGAGGTCGGCATAGTCGCCGCGCTCCCCGGCGTAGTCGTAGGCGCGCAGTACCGACTGGGCGTTGTCCGGGTCGAACGCCTCCAGCGCCCGGCGCGCCGCCCGCTGGCGAGTCTTCGTGGTTTGGTAGATCGCCTTGGCAAAGCTCGCCTCGTCGGAGTTGGTGCCCACGATCAGCGGCACGGCCGCCTGCTCGCCGGCCTCGAAGGTGTCGATGGGGTGCGCGGTGAGCGTCTCCCCGTCCACTGTGGGCATGAAGCTGGTGTTCAGCTGCACCAGTTCCTTAGTGTTGAGCAGCATGGATTGCCCGGCGCGCACGAGTTCTTCGGCGCGGGTCTCGCGCAGGTCCGCGAGCGTAGTCGTGCGCGGCAGGCCCATGCGGGTGACCAGTTCGCGCACCCACATCGCGGCCTGCAGGCGTGAGTGCACGCTGGCCGGCGGCGGCGACTGGGCCACCGCGCCGTGGAACAGCCCGCGCGCAGACGGCGAGCACATCAGGTGCACCACGGCCGCCCCGCCGGCAGATTCGCCCATGATGGTCACCCGGTTCGGATCGCCGCCGAAGTTGGCGATGTTCGCGCGCACCCACTCCAGCGCCAGGATCTGGTCCAACAGCGCGGGCGTGGCCACGCAGTCGTGGCCCAGCGAGCGGAAGTCCAAATACCCCAGCACGCCCAGGCGGAAGTTCACGGAGACGTAGACGACCTGCGTGGCGTCGGCAAGCAAATGCCCCTGCAGCACCTTCTCGTTGCTCGCGCCGGTGACAAAGGTGCCGCCGTGGAAGTAGACCACCACCGGCAGCTCCTCCTCGGTGTCGGGGCGCACGATGTCTAGCGTCAGGCAGTCCTCGGTGCCGATGACGGCGTCGCGCCAGCCGAATGTGCCCTGCATGGCGGGCGGGGCGAACCGTGAGGCGTCGTAAAGCCCCTGCCACCTCTGCGCCGGCTGTGGGGCGCGGAAACGGCCAGTGTGTGCGGTGGAGGCGCCGAACGGCACGCCGCGCCAGGTGCGCATGCCGGAGCGCGCGTCCACCACGCCGCGGACCTTGCCCGCGGTGGTGTCTGCGACAGGGTGCTCGACGGCAGTCATGGCATCCAGCGTAGACGCAAGCGCACAGCATCCAACTATGCTGGACCGACGTAAAAAACCGATTAACGAAAGTGACAGTTACATGTTTGGCAACAAGAAAAAGAACCAGGACCTCGCCGTCCGCCAGGAAATTGAAGAGGCGCTGCGCGAAGACCCGACGCAGTTAGAAAAGGACGCCGGCCCGCTGGGGCGCGCGTTTATCGGCGCGGTGGATAAGGCTGTTCAGATGCAGACCTCCACCATCCGCACCTACGTGAACTGGCTGCGCCGCCAGAACCCGGAGGCCACGCCTGCGGAGATTCAGAATCTTATGGACGAGCACCTGAAAAACACCGTCACCGGCACCGGCGCGGGCGTGGGTGCCGCAGCCGCCGTGCCCGGCATCGGCCTGTTTACCGGCGCGGCCGCAGTGGCGGGCGAATCTGTGCTGTTTTTGGACCTCGCCGCGTTCTACGCCGTGGCATCCGCCTACCTACGCGGCGAGGACATCGAGGACCCGGAGCGCCGCCGCGCGCTCGTGCTCTCGCTGCTGATGGGCGCGAAGGGCCTGGCGATTGTGGACGCCATGCTTGGCGACGACGCCGGCAAGATCCCCGGCAAGTCCACCCTGGCCAAATTCTCCGGCCCGACCCTGTCCAACACCAACAACGTGCTGCAGCGCATCGCCATGCGCTCCATGCGCAAGTCCCAGCGTCGCGCGTGGCTGGGCAAGCTCATGCCACTGGGCATCGGCGCGGTCGCCGGCACCACCGCCAACCGCAAGCTGGCCGACGGCGTGATCGGCAACATCCAGTCCGGCCTCGGCGCGGTGCCGGCAGGTTTTGCCACCCCGCTGCCGGACAAAGACACCGACGAGGATGGCAAGGGCCTGAGCCTGAACCAGAAGGACTTCGCCGCCTGGATCCTGCGCCAGTTCAAGGACGAGGACAAGGACGGCGACAACAATTAACCCCCTGCTCACCAGATCCCTTCGCGCCAACCGGCCCGCAGCCGTCGCCGCCTTTGCCGCCGCCACGCTCGCCGCCGTGTTCCAGACGGCGGTGCCGGCGCTGACCGGCCACGCGGTGGACATCGCCACCGGCAACGCGGAAGGATCGGTGACGCGCACCGCGTGGGCAATGGTCGCCGTCGCCGCGGCCACCTACGCCTTAAGCTTCACCCGCCGCGTCACGTCGGGCCGGCTGGCATCCACCTCCCAACACTGGCTGCGCACGGAAATCCTGCGCACGCTGCACCGCCTGGACGGGCCGGGCCAGGACGACATTGTTACCGGGCAGATCGTCTCCCGCTCCATCTCGGATTTGAACCAGTACCACATGGTGTTGGCCAACCTGCCCATGCTGCTCACGCGCGTGGTGCAGCTCGCGCTCACGCTTGCGGTGATGCTTTGGATGGACATCCCGCTGACCCTGATGTCGCTGGCGCTGTTGCCGCTGATCCTGTGGGAGGCCAACCGCTCGCGCAAAACGCTCTACGCCGCGACCTGGGTGAACCAGCACGCCACCGCGGAGCTGGCGGAGCACGTCGAGCAGACCGTCTCCGGCGTGCGCGTGGTCAAAGCGTTCGGACAGGAGCAGCGCGAGATCGACCAGCTAGATCAGCTGGGCCGCCACCTCTACGCGGTGAAGATGCGCGCGGCGAAGCTCACGGCGCGCTTCCAGCCGGTCCTCTCGCAGCTGCCCAAGGTCGCGCTGGTGGTCACCATCATCGCCGGCGGCATGCTGGCCATCCGCGGGCAGATCACCATCGGCCAGTTCGTGGCGTTCACGGCGTATTTGACCTCCATGACGTCGATGATGTCCATGCTGACCAACCAGTACGTGCGCCTGCAGATGGGCATGAGCTCCTTCGACCGCCTCGACGACGTGCTGGGGCTCGCCCCGGCCGCCGAACCCTCTGCGACCCCCGCGACCGGCACCGGCCTCCGCTTCGACAACGTGCACTTCTCCACCGGCGGCAACCCCGTCCTCAACGGCTTTTCGCTCACCGTCCGACCGGGCGAAACGGTCGCACTCGTCGGCCCGCCCGGCGCGGGCAAAACCATGGCCGTCCAGCTCGCCGGCGGCTTCTACCAGCCGGATTCCGGGAGCGTGAAGCTTCTCGACGGCTCCGCCTCCCCCACCGCGCTGCGCCAGAAGGTCCTGTGTGTGTTCGACGAGGCGTTCTTGTTCTCCTCGTCCGTGCGCGACAACATCGCCATGGGCTCTCACCTCCCGCCGGATGAGCTCGACGCCGCGGTGCGCGAGGCGGCGCGCCTGGCCTGCGCCGACGAATTCATCGAGCGGTTGCCGGACGGCTACGAAACCGAAGTCGGCGAGCGAGGCCTGACGCTTTCCGGCGGGCAGCGCCAACGCATCGCGCTGGCCCGCGCGCTCATGGCGAAGCCGGAGGTGCTCGTGCTCGACGACGCCACCAGCGCCATCGACGCCGTCACCGAATCCCGCATCCTGGCCAACCTGCGCGAGGAGCTCACAGACGTCGCGGTGCTCACGGTCGCGCACCGTCAGTCCACCGTGGACCACGCGGATGAGGTTGCGGTGGTGCGCGGCGGAGCCGTCGTCAAGTGTGGCCCCCGCGATGAGGTGGTTGAGAGCCCGGAGTACCTGGCCACCATGTCCGCGGACACGCCTACGGAGCTGCCCGCGGCCCCGACCCGCACCGATCTGTGGCCCGAGGTCACCGAGCCCGAGCGCGAGCGCGTGATCGTGCCCACCACCGGGCGCGCGTCCACGGTCAACGCCACCCCGGAGCTGCTCGCGCGGGTGGAGAAGCTCCCGGCGGCCACCGAGCAGCCGGATTTGAGCGCCGAGCGCCTGGAGCAGCTGCGCACCCCGTCCAGCGACTTCCACGTGCGCGACCTGTTCCGCGCAGTGCGCTGGCTCATCGCCGGCACCGTGGCGCTGCTGGTGGTCGGTGTGGTGGCGGACCTGGCGTTTCCCACCCTCGTGCGCGCGGCCGTGGACCGCGGCATCGCCAACTCGGACCAGGCAAGCCTGATCCGCACCGGGCTCGTCGCACTCGCCGTGGTGGCGGTGGCGTGGGCGTCCATGACCGTGATGACGGTGCTGTCCTCGCGCTCCGGCGAGCGCCTCCTCTACGGTCTGCGCCTGCGCTCCTACGCCCACCTGCAGCAGCTGGGCTTGAGCTACTTCGAGTCGCGCCTGTCCGGCAAGATCATGACGCGCATGACCACGGACATCGACACCCTGTCCAGCTTCCTGCAAACCGGGCTGGCCCAAGCCATCGTCGCCGTCGGCTCGCTCGCTGGTGTCACGGTGATGCTGGTGGCCACCGACGGCCAGCTCGCGCTCGTCGCGTTTGCCGCCGTGCCCGTCATCGCGCTGGCCACCTGGGGCTTCAGGCACTTCTCCAAGCGCTTCTACGCCGCCGCGCGAGCGCAGATTTCCGCGGTCAACGGCGAGTTCGCCGAGCTCATCGGCGGCATCCGCGTCACCCAGACCCACCTCGCCCAAGACCACTTCGAGTCGCGCTTTTCCGCGATGAGCGACGAATACCGGCGCATCCGCATGAACTCTGTGCGCCTGGTGGGCCTGTACTTCCCCGGCATGCAGTTCGTCTCCCAGGTCATGACCGCGGTGATCATCGGCGTCGGCGCCACCCGCATCGCGGACGGCACGCTGTCGGTCGGCGTGCTCGTCGCGTTCACCATGTACCTCAGCCAGCTCTACGGCCCGATCCAGCAGCTCGGCCAAATCTTCGACTCCTGGCAGCAAGCCACCGTCAGCTTCGACCGGATCCGCGAACTGCTCGACGAGCGCACCACCGTCCCCGACACCGGCACCCGCCCCGGTGCGCACACCGCCGCGTCCGGGGAGCTTTCGCTTGACGACGTCACCTTCGGCTACTCGCCGGATTCAGAGCCAGTCATCGACGGCATGGATTTGTCCCTTTCGCCCGGCTCCACCGTGGCACTCGTTGGTCCGACGGGGGCGGGCAAGTCGACCGTCGTCAAGCTGCTGGCCCGCTTCTACGACCCGGTGGAAGGTGCCGTGCGCGCGTCGGGGACGAACGTCGCCGAGTTCCCGCTCGCGGAGTGGCGGCGCGCGCTCGCGCAGGTGCCGCAGGAGTCCTACCTCTTCCCCGGCACCGTCGCGGACAACATCGCCTACGGCGCCGCCGGAGCCACGGACGCCGAGGTGCAGGCCGCGGTGGAGCGCATCGGTGCCCTCGGCGTCATCGGCACCATCCCCGGCGGCTTCAACGCGCGCGTCGGCGAACGCGGCCGGGGCTTAAGCTCCGGGCAGCGCCAGATCATCGCGCTTGCCCGCGCGGAGATGCTCACACCCGCGGTGCTGCTGTTGGACGAAGCCACGGCCACCCTCGACCCCGCCACCGAACGCGCCGTGCTCGATGCCTCCGACAAGGCGATGGCGGGGCGCACCTCCGTCGTCGTCGCGCACCGCCTCGCCACAGCCGCGCGGGCCGACCGCATACTCGTCGTGGATGAAGGACGTATCATTGAAGACGGCTGCCACGAGGACCTCATCTCCGCAGGCGGAAGATATGCCCATATGTGGGCTGTTAACCGATAACGGGGGTGAAACTATGGGCCCCCGTGGAGAGGAACAACCCAAGTTAGCGCGTTACCAGCGCCGACGATTACAGTCAAAGAAACGTTCCGCGAACACAACCCAGAAGGAAGGCGAGAACCTGCCGTGAGCAGCGAAAACACGTTCGGCCAGAACAGCTGGCTGGTTGACGAGATGTTCCAGCAGTACAAGGACGACCCCAACTCGGTGGACGCCGAATGGCGCGAACTCTTCGAGAACAAGGGCGCTCCGAAGACCGCGAAGGGCACCCCCAACGTCACCCCTTCCGACGAGAGCGCAAGCACTCCGAAGACCGACCCGAAGGTCTCCCGCAGCACCGGCGCCCCGAGCCAGGACGGCCGCGAGACCAAGGTGGACGAGGCAGCAGCCAAGGTCGCGGCGAAGCCGAAGCGCCCCGCGGCCCCGGCGAAGTCCTCCCCGCTGGACAAGGTCAACCAGATCGAGGTTGAGCCCGGCGAGTTCCAGCTCAAGGGCGCTTTCAAGGCCATTGCCAAGAACATGAACGAGTCGCTCGAGGTGCCGACGGCGACCACCGTGCGCGACATGCCGGTCAAGCTCATGTTTGAAAACCGCGCGCTGATCAACGACCACCTCAAGCGCACCCGCGGCGGCAAGGTCTCCTTCACCCACATCCTGGGCTACGCCATTGTCCTGGCCACCAAGCTGCACCCGGACATGAACAAGAACTACAAGGAGGACGGCAACAAGTCCTTCGCGGTGCAGCCGGAGCACATCAACCTCGGCCTGGCCATCGACCTGCCGGGCAAGAACGGCTCCCGCTCCCTGGTCGTCGCCGCCATCAAGGAGTGCGAGAACAAGTCCTTCAACGAGTTCGTCGAGGCGTACGAGGACATCGTCGCCCGCGCCCGCGACGGCAAGCTCACCATGGACGACTTCTCCGGCGTGACCATCCAGCTGACCAACCCGGGCGGCATCGGCACCCGCCACTCCATCCCGCGCCTGACCAAGGGGCAGGGCACCATCGTCGGCGTCGGCGCAATGGACTACCCGGCGGAGTTCGCAGGCGCCTCCGAGGACCGCCTCGCCGAGCTCGGCGTGGGCAAGCTGGTCACCCTGACCTCCACCTACGACCACCGCGTCATCCAGGGCGCGGAGTCCGGCGAGTTCCTGCGCGACATCTCCCAGCTGCTCATCGACGACAAGTTCTGGGACGAGATCTTCCGCTCCCTGCAGATCCCGTTCGCGCCGCTGCGCTGGGCACAGGACGAGCCGAACACCGGCATCAACAAGGACACCCGCGTCATGCAGCTGATCGAGGCGTACCGCTCCCGCGGCCACCTCATCGCCGACACCAACCCGCTGCACTGGCACCAGCCGGGCCTGCCCAAGCCGGACTCCCGCGACCTGCTCATGGAAACCCACGGCCTGACCCTGTGGGACCTGGACCGCGTCTTCCACGTCGGCGGCTTCGGTGGCAAGGAGCAGATGACTCTGCGCGAGGTCATGTCCCGCCTGCGCGCCGCCTACACCCTGAAGGTGGGCACCGAGTACTCCCACATCATGGACCGCGACGAGCGCGAGTGGCTGCGCGACCGTGTCGAGGCCGGCATGCCCAAGCCGACCGGCCCGGAGCAGAAGTACATCCTGCAGAAGCTCAACGCCGCTGAGGCCTTCGAGAACTTCCTGCAGACCAAGTACCTCGGCCAAAAGCGCTTCTCGCTTGAAGGTGCCGAGACCCTGATCCCGCTGATGGACGCCATCATCGACACCGCCGCAGGCCAGGGCCTCGAAGAGGTTGTCATCGGCATGCCGCACCGCGGCCGCCTCAACGTGCTGTTCAACATCGTGGGCAAGCCGGTCGCCACCATCTTCAACGAGTTTGAGGGCAACATGCGCGCAGCCCAACAGGGCGGCTCCGGCGACGTGAAGTACCACCTCGGCTTCGAGGGCGAGCACATCCAGATGTTCGGCGACGGCGAGATCAAGGTCTCCCTGGCCGCCAACCCGTCCCACCTCGAGGCCGTGGACCCGGTCCTGGTGGGCATGGCCCGCGCCAAGGAAGACCAGATCAAGCTTGCCAAGGGCCGCGAGGACCACCCGGTCGTGCCGCTGATGCTGCACGGCGACGCTTCCTTCACCGGCCTGGGCGTGGTTCAGGAGACCCTGAACCTGTCCCGCCTGCCGGGCTACACCGTCGGCGGCACCATCCACATCGTGGTGAACAACCAGATCGGCTTCACCACCACCCCGGATTCCGGCCGTTCCTCCTACTACGCCACCGACCTGGCCAAGGGCTTCGACTGCCCGGTGTTCCACGTCAACGGCGACGACCCGGAGGCCGCCGCATGGGTTGCCCAGCTGGCCACCGAGTACCGCCGCGAGTTTGGCAAGGACGTCTTCATCGACCTGATTTGCTACCGCCTGCGCGGCCACAACGAGGCCGACGACCCGACGGTGACCCAGCCGGTCATGTACGACCGCATCAACTCCCACCCGTCGGTGCGCACCCGTTACACGCAGGACCTCATCGGCCGCGGCGACATCACCGAGGAAGACGCAGAGAAGGCCGCACAGGACTTCCACGACCAGCTGGACTCCGTCTTCTCCGACGTCAAGGCAGAGAAGGGCCAGCCGAGCGAGCAGACCGGCATCACCGAGTCCCAGGAGCTCACCCGCGGCCTGGACACCAACATCCCCGAGGAGCAGTTCAAGCGCCTCGCGGACGCGTACGCGAACCTGCCGGAGGACTTCACGCCGAACAAGCGCCTGAAGTCCGTGCTGAAGAAGCGCGGCGGCTCGTTCACCGACGGCGACATCGACTGGGGCTGGGGCGAGCTGCTCGCCTTCGGTTCCCTGGCGGAGCAGGGCAAGTTTGTCCGCCTCGCCGGCGAGGACTCCCAGCGCGGCACCTTCACCCAGCGCCACGCGGTGCTGTACAACCCGGACAACGCCGAGCCGTACAACCCGTTGGACCACAACGCGCAGGAGAACGGCGACGGCGGCCACTTCCAGGTGTTCAACTCCGCCCTGACGGAGTACGCCGGCATGGGCTTCGAGTACGGCTACACCCTGGGCAACAAGGAAGCCGTGGTCGCTTGGGAGGCGCAGTTCGGCGACTTCGCCAACGGCGCGCAGACCATCATCGACGAGTACGTCTCCTCCTCCGAGACCAAGTGGGGCGAGATGTCCTCGCTGATCGCGCTGCTGCCGCACGGCTACGAGGGCCAGGGCCCGGACCACTCCTCCGCCCGCATCGAACGCTACCTGCAGCTCGTGGCGGAAGGTTCCATGACCATCGCTCAGCCGTCCACCCCGGCAAACCACTTCCACCTGCTGCGCCGCCAGGCGCTCGGCGAGATGAAGCGACCGCTGATCGTCTTCACGCCGAAGTCCATGCTGCGCAACAAGGCGGCTGTCTCGCAGCCGGCTGACTTCATCGAGGTGGAGCGCTTCCAGTCCGTCATCGACGACCCGAACTTCGTCGAGCGCGGCAACAAGGTCGTCGGCGACACCGACAAGGTCACCACCATCTTGCTGTGCTCCGGCAAGATCTACTGGGAGCTGGCGAAGAAGAAGGAGAAGGACGGCCGCGACGACATCGCGATCATCCGCGTGGAGATGCTCCACCCGATCCCGTTCAACCGCCTCTCGGATGCGTTCAAGAACTACCCGAACGCCAAGGAGATCCGCTGGGTCCAGGACGAGCCGGCAAACCAGGGCGCATGGCCGTTCTACAACGAGCACCTGCGCACCCTGATCCCGGACATGCCGGAGATGGTCCGCGTGTCCCGCCGTGCCCAGTCCACCACCGCAACCGGTGTGGCCAAGGTGCACCAGCAGGAGGAGAAGCAGCTGCTCGAGGAGGCATTTGCAAAGTAGCTTGACGACGGAGCACGTCACCGCGCTCCCCCACAAGCGCTAGGGCCCCAGGGTTGACCCCGGGGCCCTTCCTCGTGCCTGGTATGCGTGTTTAGCGCGCGCCGGCGCTGTCGGCGGAATCGCCTGCGGCGGCACCGTCCTCGTCGGCCTCCGGCAGCTCGTCGTTGTAGATGTTGATGTGGGCGTTTTCCATCATCCACGCCGCCAGGGTGTCCTGGACGTCGGCGCCGCCCTCGATGTCCTCGACCATTTCCTCCAGCGACTTGGTGGAAATGACGCGGGTGATGAAGTTCAGGCGGTTGATCTCGCCGCGGTCGAAGCCGGACTTGTCGAACAGCGGGATGATGTTCTGCGGCAGCTCACCGGAACGCCCGCAGCTTTGCGCCGGCGAAGGATCCACGGTCCGCAGGGTGCTGGGCAGGCCCGCGATGGCTTGGTCGTAGACCACGTCCGAGAACCCGGCCGGCTCCTCCTTCGCTTCTTTCTTCAGGCGTTTGGCGGCCTCCACGTCGGTTTCCTCCACGAGGCGGCCGGTGCAGGTCACCACGAAGTCCACCGGCGTTTCCTTCAGCACGCGCAGCGTGTCGCCCGCCGAGAAATCGGCGGCGGTGACGCTAGTGGGACGGCCCAGCTGCTGCAGCACGCGGCTGTAAATCTCGCCCAGGACGCGCTGCTCCGGGTCGTCGGCGTCGATGCCGATCGCGATCGGTTCCTTGCTGGTGCTCTTCTGTCCGAGCGCGGCGCACCCGGACAGCGTGATCGCGCACACGGAAAGTGCCGCCAGGGCGCGGGTGTGTCTACGCATTAGGCTGCGACGTGTCGTCGATAGGCAATTGGCCCGCGATGAGGTCGCGCGCCTGCGGGGCGGCATCCGGATCGCAGAGCACGTCGTAGTGGCCCGCCACGATCGCCGTCGCCGAAGAGAAGTCGCGCTTGCCGCCCGTGAACGCGTAGGCCACCGCCGCGAAAATCACGCCGAAGATCGCGCCGAGGATCAGCGTGGTGGTAAACGTCACCCAGCCCGAGCCCGGCTCCGTGAACACCGAGAGGATCAGGCCCAAAAACAGGCCCATCCACAGGCCGGAAAGCGCGCCGGTGCCCAGCACCTTGCCCCAGGTCAGGCGGCCGGTGATCTTTTCCACCTGCATGAGGTCCACGCCCACGATGGACAGCTTCTCCACCGGGAACTCCCGGTCAGAAAGCGCATCCACCGCGGCTTGCGCCTCCGCGTACGTTTTGAAGCTGCCGACAGGCCAGCCCGTGGGAACCTCGCGCGCGGGCACGCGAGACGAGTTGCTCATGGGATTTGTCATGCCCACCAGTGTATCCGTTCGACCGCGAGGCACCGTTATACTGCAGGGCAACATGGCTACTGAACACAACATCACAGAGCAGGACGTCCTCGCCGCACTCGAGCGCGTGGAGGACCCCGAGATCGGCAAGCCCATCACCGAGCTGGACATGGTGGAATCCGTGCGTATCGACGGCGCGGACGTGGCCGTGGGCATCTACCTGACCATCGCCGGCTGCCCGATGCGCGACACCATCGAAGACAACACACGCGCGGTGCTGGAGGAGCTCGACGGCGTCGGCGACGTCACCGTCACCCTGCACACCATGAGCGACGAGCAGCGCCGCGCGCTCGCGCTGAAGCTGCGCGACGAGCAGACCGGGCCTGCGATCCCGTTCGCCGACCCGGACACGCGCACCCGCATCTTCGCCGTCGCCTCCGGCAAGGGCGGCGTGGGCAAGTCCTCCATGACCGTGAACCTGGCCACCGCGCTAGCCGCGCAGGGCCTGAGCGTGGGCGTGGTGGACGCGGACATCTACGGCCACTCTGTGCCCGGCCTGATGGGCTCGACCGACCAGGGCCCCACGGTTGTCGACGAGATGATCATGCCGCCGATCGCCCACGGCGTGCGCCACATCTCCGTGGGCCAGTTCGTCGAAGGCAACGCGCCGATCGTGTGGCGCGGGCCCATGCTCACCCGCGCGATCCAGCAGTTCCTCGCCGACGTGTACTGGGGCGACTTGGACGTGCTGTTCATGGACCTGCCGCCCGGCACTGGCGACGTGGCCATCACCGTGGCGCAGCTGGTGCCGAACGCGGAGCTGCTCATCGTGACCACCCCGCAGGCCGCCGCGGCCGAGGTGGCCGAGCGCGCCGGCACGATCGCGCAGCAGACGGACCAGAAGATCGCCGGCGTCATCGAGAACATGGCCGGCATGACCATGCCCGACGGCACCGTCATGAATATCTTCGGCGAGGGCGGCGGCGAGCAGGTCGCCGAGCGCCTGACCCAGCTCACGGACTCCGACGTGAAGCTGCTCGGCTCCATCCCCCTGGACCCGAAGCTGCGCGAGCACGGCGACACCGGCACCCCCGTCACCATCTCCGAGCCGGGCTCCCCCGCCGCCAAGGCCATCCAGGCGGTCGCGGATCAGCTGAAGGTGCGCCGCGAGTCCCTCGCCGGCAAGAGTCTCAACCCACGGGTTAAGTGATGTCCTCCCAGGAGAAGCTCCTGCCTTTCGACGGCCGCTCCGCCTGATCCGGCCTCGGCCGCTCCTGCGGCGCAGGCTGGCTCTGCTGCGACTGCGCTGAACGCGGTCCGGAGCGGGTGGGTTCCGGCTCTGATTGCGCCGTGCCTGCCTCGTCTTCGAACAGCACCTTCGCCATCGCGCGGCGCGGGCCCATCGCCGCGTACTGGGAGACGGTGTTGATGGGCTTTTTAAACTCTTCGAATTCGCCCAGCTCCCCGTTGAGCTCGGCCTTGGCGTTGTTGATCGCCTTCTTCGCGGCGTAGATCGCCGCGCGCACATCCTCCACGACAGACGGCAGGCGTTCGGGCCCGATCACGATGAGCCCGATGATCAGGATGAAGAAAATCTCGCCCCAGCCGATGTTGGAAAACACCTACAACACCCTACTCCCCGCGGCGCTTCAGCGCGCCCAGAGCCGACTGCAGCGCCGATCCGAGGTCCGTGGCCAGCTTCCTGCCCCGACCGCTCGACGCTTGTGCTTCGTCCACCCCGTCGAGGTCCTCGGCGCACATGCCCGCCAGGCGCTCCACCAGCGACACCGGGGCGTGCACGCTGGAGTTATCCACCACGCGAAGCCGGTTCGCGGCGCGGCGCTGGGCGTCGACCTCGGCGCTGCACTCCTCGCAATCCTCCAAGTGGCGGGCGGCGCGACGGAACGCCGCATCTGACAGCTCGCCGTCCACGAAGGCGGCGACCGCCTCCGGGTTCAGGTGGTCGGTGGAGTTGAATTCGCGTTTGGACATTGACATCACGTCGCTTGTTAGCGGGTGCGGATGAGTTCCTTCGCGTGCGCGTCGTCAAGCGCCTGCTTCTCCAGCGACTCCCGCAACTGCGCGCGCCCGCGGTGGATGCGGGAGCGCACCGTGCCCATCTTCACCCCAAGGGTGTCGCCGATTTCCTCGTAGGTCATGCCCATCACGTCACAGAGCACGACGGCGACGCGGAAATCCGGCGCGAGATCGTCCAGCGCGCGCTGCAGCGCCGGGTCCAGGTTGGCCACGTTGTAGGCCTCCTCCGGCGTCATGTCAGTGCCGGGCACGCGCTCGTAGTCCTCCGGCAGCGCCTCCATGCGGATCTTCGCGCGGCGGCGCACCATGTCCAAAAACAGGTTGGTGGTGATGCGGTGCAGCCAGCCCTCGAAGGTGCCGGGCTGGTAGTTCTTCAGGCTGCGGAACACGCGCATGAAGGTCTCCTGCGTCAGGTCCTCCGCGTCGTGCTGGTTGCCGGAGAGGCGGTAGGCAAGGCGGTAGACGCTGTCGGCGTGTTCCTGCACCAGCTCCGACCAGGTGGGCATTGCCCCCTCGCCTGCGTCGAACGCGGCAGTGCCGGACAGCTGGCTTTCCTCAGAGGTCATAACGGACAGTGTTCCAGACCGACCTTTCGGAATCCAGCGCGTCTCCTGTGAGCTCCCTGGACACTTGGGCCCCGCTATGATTGCCGGTGTGAGTGAGACTGCGTTTACCCAACTGAGCACCTACATCGACTCCCGCCGGGACCACCTGCCGGAGGCGGTGGGCGAAGCGCTCGCCCGCGCCCGCGAGGACGCCGAGGAAAACGGCGTGCCGGTTCCCAGCCAGGTCGTGGGCGGTTTGCTGTCCGTGCTGGCGGCGGGCAACGAGGCCTCCCAGGGCGCGGTCGCGGTGACCCCGGCCGCGGGGGTTGCGGGCCTGCACATCCTCGCCGGCCTGCGCGAGAAAGCCACCCTGACCTGCATCGAGCCGGAGGCGGCGCTGCAGGCGGGCGCGAAGGAGGCGTTCCGCGCCGCGGGCTTCGCGCCGTCGCGGGTGCGCTTCCTCACCTCCCGCCCGCTGGACGTGATGGGGCGCCTGGCCACCGGCGCGTACCAGCTCATCTACGCCGACGTCTCCGCCGTGGAGCTGCGCCCGCTCATCGACGCCGCGTGGCCCCTGCTCGCCCCCGGCGGCACGCTCGTCATCGCGGGCTCGCTTCTCGACGGCACCGTGGCCGACCCCACCCGCCGCGACCGCGACACTGAAGCCGCGCGCGAGGCGGACGCTTACGTCGATACGCTTGCGCTCGAAGATGCCGCCCTTGCGCGCCTGCCTCTCGACGGCGGGCTGACGCTTCTGACCAAGCGCCGCTAAATTACCTCGCTCTTGCCCACGCAGACCACGCCGTTGTCGGAGACGGTGAAGCGCTCCCCGTCTCGCTGCGCGTCCACGCCGATGGTTTCGCCGTCGGAGACGTAGACGTTCTTATCCAGGATGCAGTGGCGCACCACTGCGCCCTTGCCCACGCGCACGCCCGGCATCAGCACCGAGCCCTCCACGGTGGCGCCTTCCTCCACGCGCACGTCGGTGGAGAGCACCGAGTTGCGCACCGTCGCACCCGAAATGATGGAGCCGGACGCCACGATGGACTCCTGCGCGATGCCGCCCATGACAAACTTCGCCGGCGGCAGGTTGTCCTCCTCCGTCGCGTGGATGGGCCACGCCTTGTTGTAGAGGTTGAACACCGGGTGCGAGGAAATCAGGTCCATGTGGGCCTCGTAGAACGAGTCCACGGTGCCCACGTCGCGCCAGTAACCGCGGTCGCGCTCGGTCGCGCCCGGGACCTCGTTGCGGGAGAAGTCGTACACGTTCGCCTCGCCCTGGGCCACGAAGTACGGGATGATGTCGCCGCCCATGTCGTGGGCGGAGTCCTCGTTCTGCTCGTCTTCCAGCAGCGCCTGGATCAGCGCCTCGGTGGAAAAGCAGTAATTGCCCATGGACGCGAACGTGGTCTCCGGGTCGTCCGGGGTGCCCGGCGGGTTATCGGGCTTCTCCAGGAACTCGGTGATCGTGCCGTCGTCGTCCGCCTGGATGCAGCCGAACGCGTGCGCCTCCGAGCGCGGCACGCGAATGCCCGCCACGGTGGCGGCCTTGCCCGAGGCGATGTGGTCCTCCACCATCTGCGACGGGTCCATGCGGTAGACGTGGTCCGCGCCGAAGACCAGCACGTAGTCCGGCGCGTCGTCGTAGATCAGGTTCAGCGACTGCACGATCGCGTCCGCCGAGCCCGAGTACCAGCGCTTGCCGCGGCGCTGCTGCGCGGGCACCGAGGCGATGTACTGCTGCGTCGGGCCCGAGACGTTCCACGCGGTGGCCACGTGGCGGTCCAGCGAGTGGGACTTGTACTGGGTCAGCACCGCGATGCGCATGTAGCCCGCGTTGACCAGGTTGGACAGGACGAAATCGATGAGACGGTAGTTGCCGCCGAACGGCACGGCGGGCTTGGCACGGTCAGCGGTCAGCGGAAACAGGCGCTTGCCCTCACCGCCGGCCAGTACGATGGCGAGAACTCGAGGCTGGCTTTTCATGACAGCTAGGCTAATGAGAATTTCAGGTCCCTGCAGGGAATCGCGCGCGTAAGTAGGCTCGGCGGTCATGAAAGTCGGAATGTTCACCCGCGAATACCCGCCGGAGGTCTACGGCGGCGCCGGCGTCCACGTCACCGAGCTGACGCGTTTCATGCGCGACATCGTCGACGTGGACGTGCACTGCATGGGCGCACCCCGCGACGCGGAAGGCGTTTATGTCCACGGCGTCGACCCCGAGCTGGAGAACGCCAACGGGGCGATCAAGACGCTGTCCACCGGCCTGCGCATGGCCGATGCCGCCGCTGGGCTGGACGTGGTGCACTCGCACACCTGGTACGCCGGCCTCGGCGGGCACCTGGCCGGCCAGCTGCACGAAATCCCCCACGTGGTCACCGCCCACTCCCTGGAGCCGGACCGCCCCTGGAAGCGCGAGCAGCTCGGCGGCGGCTACAACGTCTCCTCCTGGTCGGAGAAGAACGCCTTCGAGTACGCCGATGCGGTCATCGCGGTGTCCGCCGGCATGAAGGAGGCAGTCCTGCGGGCCTACCCGCGTATCGACGCTTCTAAAGTCCACACCGTCTTAAACGGCATCGACCCGCAGAAGTGGTACCCCGACTCCGGCACCATCGCCGAGGAGCTGGGCGTGGACCCGGACAAACCCGTCGTGGCCTTCGTCGGGCGCATCACCCGCCAAAAGGGTGTGGCCCACCTGCTCAAGGCCGCCCAAGCCTTCGACGAGGACATCCAGCTCATCCTGTGTGCCGGTGCCCCGGACACCGAGGAGATTGCGGCGGAGACCGAAGGGCTCGTCGACAAGCTCAAAGCTTCTCGCGACGGGGTGTTCTGGATCCAAGAAATGATGCCCGCGGAGAAGGTGCGCGAGGTGTACTCGCTTGCCGACGTGTTCGTGTGCCCGTCCATCTACGAGCCGCTGGGCATTGTGAACCTCGAAGCGATGGCGTGCGAAACCGCCGTGGTAGCCTCGCGCGTCGGCGGCATCCCGGAGGTCGTCGTGGACGGCGAAACCGGCGTGCTGGTGGACTACGATGCCAACGACACCGCAGGCTTCGAAGCCGCCCTGGCCGAGGCCGTCAACGCCGTCGCAGGCGATAGCGAGCGCGCCGCCGCCATGGGTGCGGCCGGGCTCAAGCGGGCCAAAACCGACTTTTCCTGGGCAACCATCGCGCAAGAGACCGTAGAGATTTACAAGGGGCTGAACAGATGACCGTTTACCGTCCGGAACTGCACGTCACCGCCGAGCGCGGCATCCTCGAAGGCCCCGCCGGCATCTACCGCACTGGGGCCGCATCGGAGCGCGTGTGGAACATGTTTTACCAGTACCGCCCCACCCCCGACGCGCCCAGCCGCTGGGGCCACCAGCAAAGCGAAGAAGACGCGTTTAGCTGGGTGGACTGCAACGACGTCATCGTGCCCGTCGGCGGCGAAATCGCCGTGCGCGCCGGCAGCGTCTCCGCCGCCGGCGACGGCGTGGACCTGTACTTCACCTCCGCCACCGCGGCCGGCAACACGATCCAGGTCGCGCACGTGCCGCACGTCGACGAGCTGTGCGCAGACCTCGACGAGGACACCGACCTGGACGTTTCCGCGGCCGCGTCCCGCCTCGGCGCCGTCGTCGAAGACGTCGCCGGCGTGAGCAACTTCCGCTCCCCCTGCGTCGTTCCCGACTGGGACGCCGACACCGACCGCGACGACGCCCACGACGGCTGGCTCATGCTCGCCGTCTCCGGGCCCGAAACCGCGCCGAAGCCGGTCGTGCTCACCTCAGGCGACGGCCGCGACTGGACGCTCGAGGGCATCCTCGAATTCGAGGGCGAGACCGGCTTCGACCTTGATGCCTCCCTGGTCGCCCCGCGCATCGTGCGCCTGCGCGACGAGGTGGACGACCAAATCCGCGACGTGTTGTTTGTCACCCTCGAGCGCGACGGCAAAGACACCGCCGTCTACGCCGTCGGCGAGCTGCGCGGCAGCGTCTTCCGCGTGGACACCCCGTTTACCATCGTCGACCACGGCCACGACTTCACCCGCCCCCGCAACACCACCTACAACCTGGTGGAAACGGCGAAGCTGTACGAGCGCGCCTACCTCTACGGGTTCATGACCAACACCGACCGCGCCGGCGACCCCACCAAAGAGCCCAACTGGGACGCCGAAGGCTGGGCCAACGCGCTGACGCTGCCGCGCCGCGTCACTCTGCAGGGCGGCCGCATCTACCAGGTGCCCGCCCCGGGACTGCCGGACGCCGTGGACAGCACCGACCGCGCTCGCATGTGGGCCGGGCTGTGCGAGGTCGCGCCGGGCTCCTCCGTCGTCGTGGAAGTCCTCGACGGCGACGGCGAGCCGGGCGTGGTGATCACCCACTCCGGCGACCAGATCACCCTCGACCGCCTCGACGGCTCCCCCGCCACCGCCGCGCTCAACGACGAGGACGAGGACAACATCACCGTCATCGTCGACGGCTCCACCATCGAGGTCTACGCCGGCGGCGGCAGCGTGGTCATGTCCTCGCGCGTGTGGCTCGACGGCGGCTGCTCCGGCATCCGCACCCGCGCCCACGACGGCGCGGAAATCCACTCCGAGTGGCGCCGCGGCTACGTGCGCTAAGGCGGTTTTAGGCCTTGCGCATGCGGATCAGCTGCGCGCGAGCGGTGACCCGCATCTGCTCCGGCAGCTCCGCGAGGCGGGCCTGAAGCGTCTCTTTGTCCAAGTGGCGCGCCGACGGGCTCATGCCCACCTGGGCGGCGATGGCGTCGCGCTCCAGCAGCATCGGGAACTCGATGAGCTCGGGCTCCGCCGCGGGGACCAGGTGGCCCTCGGACTGGGCGATGAGGCGCTCGACCTTGCCCTCCTCGACGCCGAGGATGCCCAACGGCTCGCGCAGCTCGTCCAGGTGGCCCTGGTCGGCGACGAGCATGACGGCCTCGCCGCCGTCCACAAGCACGCGCGCGAACTCCGCCGGGTTACGCGGCGCGAACACCACCGATAAAGCGTGCACGGAGCCGGTGCGGGTGGGCAGCTGCTCCCACACGTCCGCCACCACAGCACCCACGCGCGGGTGCGCCTTCGCCAGGTGCTTCGCCGCCGGCACGGACACGTCCAGGCCGACGCCGCGCGCGCCCTCGATCAGGTCCAGGGTGTGCGCCAGGTAGTAGCCGGTGCCGGCGCCGGCCTCCATGATCACCGGGTGTTCGGTGTCGCCGGCGGCGCGCTCCACCACGTCGGCGAGCGCGTCGGAGACGGCCTCCACGAACGGGGCGAAGTGGCCGTTGGACAAAAACGTCTCGCGGGAGTTGACCATCTCCAGCGAGTCACCCTCGTGCCCGATGCCCTTGCCGGCGGCGAGGGTGACATAGCCCTGCTTGGCCACGTCATAAGAATGCCCCGATTCGGAAACGAGACGCGAAAAGTCGTCTTCGCCCCGAAGCGGGGTGAGGTCTGCCGGGTCGGCGAGCACGTCCACAATGTCGTTGAGCATGTGGCGATACTACCGCGTTCGGCGCGTTAGGCTTCTGCGGCCTCCGTGAGCAGTCGGCCGAGCTCGCCGGCCTCCTCCTTGGACAGCTCCACCACGAGGCGGCCGCCGCCGTCGGACGGGATACGCATCACGATCTTGCGGGACTCCTCCACCGCTTCCATCGGGCCACTGCCGGTACGCGGCTTCATTGCTGCCATTCGTCTACGCTCCTTTTACTTCGCGATAGTTGACGTAGGCGATTCTACCTGAGCATCCTGCCTCTCGACGGGCCCAAGGTTGCCGCCGGCCAACTGCTCCAGCAGCGCATCCACCTGATCCATCCGGTAGCCGCGGTGCACCACCTCGAGCTGAATGTCGCCGAAGTTGCCCTCCTCCACGGCGCGACGGTTGGCCTCTTTGACGTCGGCGGTCGGCGGCATCGGCGGCTGCGCCTCGCCGCGGCCGAAGACGGAGGCGAACACGCGCACACCGATGATGCTCAGCAGCGCGAGGATGAGGATTAGCACGATCCAGGAAAGCATGACGGCTAGTTTAACCGGCGACCCAGGCGGGGCGCTCGCGGACCTGGATTTCGCCCACCCCGGCGCGCGCCAGGATCGTGCGGGAGACCACGTCCGCCATCGGCCCGAGCTGCGTCAGCGGGCGGTTGCGGTGCTCGCGGGGGCTCAGCTCCACTTCAGCGATGGAGGCGGGTGTGTGGGCGGAGGCGACGTCGATGAGCAGGCCCGCCTCGACGCCGTAACCTGCGACGAACGGCAGGCGCAGGGCGGTGGAGCGGCGGATGGCGTACTCGCCGGCGAGCGGCTGGCGGATGTGGGCGAGCTGCGGGAACAGGGCGCGCAGGAGCGGTTTGGCGGTCAGTTCGGTGACGCGGCCGCCGGCGCGGGCGCGCTCGTAGGAGGCCTTGACCAGGTGGACGGTGTCGTCGCGCAACGGTTCGGCGAGCGCGTCGACCCACCACGGCTCGAGCGAGGTCACGTCCGCGTCCACGAAGACCACGACGTCGCCGGCGGCCGCCTTCACCCCGCGCCACAGCGCCTCGCCTTTGCCCTCCCACGGCTCGCGGGGGTCCACCTCGCGCCACGGCACCACCCGCGCGCCCGCCTCCGCCGCGAGTGTGGCGGTGGCGTCGGTGGAGTCCGGGTCGATCACCAGCACTTCGTCGGCGTGCGATGCCAGACACTTCTCGACGACCCCCGCCACCGTCGCTTCCTCATTCAACGCAGGAATGACCACGCTGACCCTCACGCGAGCCCCCGAACGGTGTGAAGCGGGGCCATCTCGCCCTGGATGGCGGCGGTCATGCGGATCACATCGAGTGTGGCCTCCACTTCATGCACGCGGAAGGCCGCTACCCCGCGCGCGGCGGCCCAGGCGGTGGCGGCGAGGGTGCCGGGGACGCGCTCGGCGATGTCTGCGCCGTTAAGCCCGCGGTTGAGCGTTTCGCCGACGAAGTCCTTGTTCGACAGCGCCATCAGCACCGGCCAGCCCGTGGCCACCAGCTCGTCCACGCGGCGCAAAAGCTCCAGGCCGTGGTAGGTGTTCTTGCCGAAGTCGTGGGTGGGGTCGATGAAGATGCGCTCCTCCGGCACGCCCAACGACGCCGCCCGCTCGGCCAGCGCGGTGGTCTCGGCGATGACGTCGGCGACCACGTCGTCGTAATGCACCCGGTGCGGGCGGGTGCGGGGCGTGACCCCGCCGGTGTGGGAGCAGACGTAGCCCACCCGGTGCTGTCCGGCGACCTCCACCAGCTCCGGGTCGAAGCCGGCCCAGGTGTCGTTGATCAGGTCCGCGCCGGCTTCGATCGCGGCCTCGGCGACCGGAGCCCGCCACGTGTCCACGCTCAACGTCACGTCCGGGTGGCGCCCGCGCGCGGCGGCGATCAGCGGCACGACGCGGTCGATCTCCTCGGCCACGGACACGTCGTCGCCAGGCCCGGCCTTCACGCCGCCAATGTCGATGATGCTGGCCCCGGCGGACACGGCGCCGTCGATACGCAAAAGTGCTTTCTCGGAGGCGAACGTCGCGCCCTTGTCGTAGAACGAGTCAGGCGTGCGGTTGACAATCGCCATCACTTCGGCGAGCGGCTTACTCATCCTTGAGGCGCTGATCCGTCATCACCTTGTGCTTATCCACGATGTGCGCCACCGCCTCGTCGACGGAGTCGGTGACCAAAAAGAGCTTCTCGTCGCCCGGCGAAATCAGCCCGCGGCCCAGCAGCTGCTCCTCAATCCACGACACCAGGCCCGACCAGAACTCGGTGCCCATCAGCACGATCGGGAAGTTGGTCACCTTGCCGGTTTGCACCATGCAGAGCACCTCGAAGACCTCGTCCATCGTGCCGAAACCGCCCGGCAGCGCAATAAACGCCTGCGAGTACTTCAAAAACATGGTCTTGCGGGCGAAGAAGTAGCGGAAGTTCAGGCCCAGATCCACCCAGTCGTTCAGGCCCTGCTCGAACGGCAGCTCGATGCCCAGGCCCACCGACAGGCCGTCGGCGTTGTGCGCGCCGCGGTTCGGCCCCTCCATCAGCCCAGGCCCGCCGCCGGTGATCACCGCGTAGCCGGCCTCCACGAGCGCCCTGCCCACGTCGTAGGACAGCTGGTACTCCTCCGTGCCCTCCCCCAGGCGCGCCGAACCGAACACCGTGACGGCCTTCGGCATTTCGCTCAGCGCGTCGAAGCCTGCGACGAACTCGCTCTGGATGCGCATCACGCGCCACGGGTCCTCGTGACGCCACTGACTGTCCGCGTGCCCGAACGCCTCAAGCAGGCGCTGGTCGAACGTGGACGCCTGGTGGTCCGAACCGCGCAACGCGATCGGGCCGCGCAACTTCCGGTCGCGCTCCGGGCGGGGAATGTTCAGCGGGGCCATTAACTACTCGCTTTCGTTGACGCTCAAATACGACAGCAGCTGCTCGAAAACCTGCGTGATCTGGTCCGTCGGGCACTGCTCGTCCTTCTTGTGGGCAAAACCAGGGTCGCCGGGGCCGAAGTTGACCGCGGGAACTCCCAGGCTAGAAAAGCGCGCCACGTCCGTCCATCCGAACTTCGCGCGGAATTTCCCGCCCACAGCCTTGACTAGGCCGGCGGCCACGGGGTCGCCCAGGCCGGGAAGGGCGGCCGGGGAGATGTCGTCGTAGGTCAGCGTGAGCCCGTCCTCAAGCGAAAGCGCTTCCTCGAGGTGCGCCTTGGCGTCCTCGACGGAGCGGTCCGGCGCGTAGCGGAAGTTCACGATCAGCCGCGCGTGGTCCGGGATGGTGTTGGTGGCCACGAAACCCTCCAGGCCGACCACGTTGAGGCCCTCGCGGTACTCGCAGCCGTCGATCTCCACCGCGCGCGGTTCGTAGGCGGCGATGCGCGTGAGCACCCCGGCCAGATCGTGCGCCGCGTTGTGGCCCAGCCAGCTGCGGGCGGAGTGGGCGCGGGTGCCTGCCGCGTCCACGAACACACGGATGGAGCCCTGGCAGCCGGCCTCGATGATGCCGCCGGACGGCTCGCCGAGCAGCGCGATGTCGCCCTCGAGCCACTCCGGGTTGTCGCGCTCCAGGTGGTGCAGGCCGTTGTACTCCTGCGCGACCTCCTCGCCCTCGTAGGCGATCACGGTCAGGTCGTGGGCGGATTTGCCCGGCTCGGCCAGGCGCGCGAACGCTGCCAAGTAGCAGGCCATGCCGGATTTCATGTCGACGGACCCGCAGCCGTGCAGGGTGCCGTCGAGAAGCTTGTGCGGGGTGTTGTCCGCGAGCGGGACGGTGTCGATGTGCCCGGCCAAGACCACCCTCGAACCCAGGCCGAAGTTCGTGCGCGCCACCACCGTGTTACCGAAACGCGCAACCTCCGCGTGCTCGAGGCCGCGCAGCGCGTTCTCGACGGCGTCCGCGATCGCCTCCTCGTGGTGCGAGGGCGACTCGATGTCCACGAGCGCCGCGGAAAGTGCAATTGGGTCGGCGAAGAGATCTAAGGAAGTCACACGGCGATCCTACGTTTAGACTCGCAGCCATGTCTCAAGGAGCGCGCGCCGTCGGAATCGCCAACATCGCCATGGACGGCACGGTGCTGGACACCTGGTTCCCGTCGCCGGAGCTATTGCCTATCGACGCCACCTCCGGCACCCACCGCGTCAGCGCCCACGAACTCACCCCGAAGTTTCTGAAACTTATTGGCGCGGACCACGACAGGCTGGTGGAACTCGTGCCGGTGCGCACCGTCATCGCGGACCTGGACGCGCCGCCCATCGACGCGCACGACGTGTTTTTGCGCCTGCACCTCCTGTCGCACCGCATGGTCGAGCCGCTGACGATCAACATGGACGGCGCGCTGGACCTTTTGCAGCCGGTGGTGTGGACCAACAAAGGCCCGTGTTTGGCGGACAACTTCGAAACCGTGCGCACAAACCTCCGGGCGCGCGGGCTGATCCACGTCTACGGCATCGACCGGCTGCCTCGCATGGTCGACTACGTCGTGCCATCCGGGGTGACCATCGCCGAAGCCGAGCGCGTGCGGCTTGGGGCGTATCTGGCCGAGGGGACGTCCGTGATGCGCGAAGGCTACGTCTCCTACAACGCCGGCACGCTGGGGCCGGCGCGGCTGGAGGGGCGTTTGTCGTCGTCTGTGGTGGTCGGCGGCGGGACCGACCTGTCGCTGTCGTCGGCGCTGATGGCGTCAAGGGTGAGCGAGCACGAGCGCGCGCCGATGCGGGTCGGTCGGGACTGCCGGCTGCACCCGTCCGCCGGCGTGATCGGGGTGGATCTGGGCGACCGGTGCGAAATCGGCGTCGGCGTGATGCTCGAGCCGGAAACCATGGTCTTCGACGTGGAGGCCGGCGCGCAGGTGCCCGCGAAGACAATCGCCGGGCGCGACGACCTGCGCATCGAACACGAGCCGTTTTCCACCTCGCCGGTGGTGCGGCGGCGCACTTTAGGCGTCGATTAGCGCAAAAATGCGGAATATAATGCCGTTGGCGCAATAGCTTGCGTTTAAGGTGTTCGACATGTCGACACCAGTTTCCCCCGTCGCGGAATCCACCGCGCTCGCTCGCGGACTGAAGACACGCCACCTGACCATGATGGGCCTCGGCTCCGCCATCGGCGCCGGCCTGTTCCTGGGCACCGGCGTGGGTATCGCAGCCGCCGGGCCGGCCGTGCTGATCGCGTACGTCATCGCCGGATTCATCACCGTCTGCTTCATGCAGATGCTCGCCGAGATGGTCGCCGCGCGCCCGTCCTCCGGCACGTTTTCCACCTACGCCGCCCAAGCATTCGGGCCGTGGGCCGGGTTCACCATCGGCTGGCTGTACTGGTTCATGATGATCATGATCATGGCCGTGGAAATCACCGGCGCCTCCGCCATCGTCGCCGCCTGGTTCGGCATCTCACCATGGATCCCGGCGCTGGTGGCCATCGTGGCGTTTACCGTGGTGAACTTCTCCGCAGTGAAAAACTTCGGCGAGTTCGAGTTCTGGTTCGCCCTGATCAAGGTCGCCGTCATAGTCGCGTTCTTGATCATCGGCGTGGCACTGTGGCTCGGTCTGCTGCCCGCCAGCGGGTTCGTGGGGTTGAGCAACGTCAGCGAGGTCGGCTTCATGCCCAACGGCTGGTCCGGCGTGGCCACCGCGCTGCTGGCCGTGGCGTTCGCGTTCGGCGGCATCGAGCTGGTCACCGTCGCCGCCGCCGAATCCGAAGACCCGCAGGCGGGCGTGCACTCCGCGATCCGCTCCATCATCTGGCGTATCTCCGTGTTCTACATCGGCTCCGTGCTGCTGATCGTGCTGCTGTTGCCTTTCGACGAAATCGGCGAGGCCGACTCCGCCGCCGACTCCCCGTTTACCGCCGTGCTTGAGCTGGCGAACATCCCGGGCGCCGTCGGCATCATGGAAGCCGTCATCGTGGTGGCGTTGCTGTCCGCCTGCAACACCCAGATCTACGGCTCCTCGCGCTTCATGCAGAACCTCGCCGTGCGCGGCGACGCCCCCGCCTCCTTCGCCCGCACCGACGCCCGCGGCGTGCCCATGCGCGCCGTCATCGTCTCCGTCGTCTTCGGGTTCGCCGCCGTAGCCCTGCAGTACTGGAACCCGCCAGGGCTGCTGGCGTTTTTGCTCAACGCGGTCGGCGGCTGCCTGATCGTGCTGTGGATCGTCGTCGCTCTGTCGTTCGTGCGACTGCATCCGAAGCTAGTGGCTACCGGCGAAATCACCGAGGTCCGCATGTGGGCGCCGGCCGTCCTGCCGTGGGTCATGATTGCCCTCGCCGCAGGCGTCATTGCGCTGATGCTGGCTGACGCGGACGGGCGCTTCCAGATGCTCGCGGTCGCCGTCGTCGTCGGCGTCATCGCCATCGCCGGCGCGATCCACCAAAACGTGCACAAGAATAGGGGCGCCTGATGACCGGAGGAACGTCGACAAGCAATAGCGATCTGGGCTCCGGCCTGAAATCGCGTCACCTCACCCTCATGGGGCTCGGCACCGCCGTGGGCGCCGGGCTGTTCCTCGGCGTCGGCGTGGGCATTCGCGCCGCCGGGCCCGCGATCCTCGTCGCGTACGCGATTGCCGGGCTGATCGTCATCGCAGTGATGCGCATGCTCGGCGAAATGGCCGCCGCGCACCCCTCCTCCGGCTCGTTTGCCACCTACGGACGCATGGCGTTCGGCCACTGGGCCGGGTTCCTGCTCGGCTGGATCTACTACTTCCTGCTCATCATGGCGTGCGGCGCCGAACTCACCGGCGCCTCCGCCATGATGGCCGGCTGGTTCGGCGTGCCGCAATGGGTGCCCGGGCTTGTCGTCGTGGTGGTGCTCACCGCCGTGAACCTTGCCCAGGTCAAGGGCTTCGGCGAGTTCGAGTACTGGTTCGCCATGATCAAAATCGCCGTCATCCTGGGCTTCTTGGTCATCGGCGTGCTGCTGTGGGCCGGGGTGCTGCCCGCCAGCGACTTCGTCGGCTTCGAGCACGTGCGCGAATCCGGCTTCGCCCCCAACGGCATCGCCGGCATCGCCGCCGGCCTACTCGCGGTGGCGTTCGCATTCGGCGGCATCGAAGTGGTCACCATCGCCGCCGCCGAATCCGAGAATCCCTCCGACAACGTCAAACGCGCAGTCAACTCGATTATTTGGCGCATCGCGCTGTTCTACATCGGCTCAGTAACCGTGATCATCCTGCTGCTGCCGTACGCCGCCATCGACGGCGCGGACTCCGCCGCCGACTCGCCGTTCACGGCCGTGCTGGAAATGGCCAACATCCCGGGCGCCGCCGCGCTCATGGAGGTCGTGATCGTCCTCGCGCTTCTGTCCGCGTTCAACGCGCAGATCTACGGCACCTCGCGGCTGGGATACCAGCAGGCGCTCGAGGGCGACGCCCCGGCCTGGATGGCGCGCACCAACACCGCCGGCGTGCCGCGCAACTCCGTGCTCATCTCCGTGTTCTTCGCGTTCGTGGCGGTGGGCCTGCAGTGGTGGAACCCACCGGGGATGATCGACTTCATCATGTCCGCCACCGGCGGCTGCCTCATCGTCACCTGGATCATGATCACCCTGAGCTTCATCAAGCTCCACCCGCGCATCCGTTCTTCCGCGGTGCGTGTGCGCGGCGCGTCGTGGGTGCCGTGGGTCACCCTGGCGGCGCTTTTGGGGCTGACGGTGCTCATGCTTTTCGACGATGCTTCGCGCTCCCAAGTCATCAGCGTCACCGTCCTGTCGTTGATCCTGGTCGCCATGTCCTTCCTCACCCGAAACCGGGGTGCCGTAAGGTAATCGGCATGAATTCCCCAACTTCCGCGATTGCGCGCGGCGTCGCCACCATCACCCACGACGGCACCGTGCTTGACGTCTGGTACCCCGCCCCGTTAGTTGATGAGCCGGTTGAGGAAACCGGGACGCGTCGATTGGCAGAGCCCGACGCCCGCTTCGAAGAGCTCGTCGGCCCCGACGAGGCGCGCGGCGTGGCACGCGTAGCCGTGGAAACCGCGATCAAAGACCTAGCCGAGCCAGCCGTGGACACCTACGACGTCTACCTCCGCCTGCACCTGCTTTCGCACCGCCTGATCCGCCCCCACGGTGCCAACATGGACGGTGTGTTCGGTCTGCTGTCCAACGTGGTGTGGACCAACTACGGCCCCTGCGCCGTCTCGGACTTCCAGATGACCCGCGGCCGCCTCGCCGCCAAGGGCCCGGTAGTGGTGTTCTCCGTTGACAAGTTCCCGCGCATGGTCGACTACGTCGTGCCGTCCGGCGTGCGCATCGGCGACGCCGACCGCATCCGCCTGGGCGCCCACCTCGCCGAAGGCACCACCGTCATGCACGAAGGCTTCGTGAACTTCAACGCCGGCACGCTCGGCGCCTCCATGGTTGAGGGCCGCATCTCGGCGGGCGTTGTCGTCGGCGACGGCACCGACATCGGCGGCGGCGCCTCCATCATGGGCACCCTGTCCGGCGGCGGCAAAGAAGTCATCTCCCTCGGCGAGCGCTGCCTCCTTGGCGCGAACGCCGGCGTAGGCATCTCGCTCGGCGACGACTGCATCGTCGAAGCCGGCCTCTACGTCACCGCCGGCACCAAGGTCGTGCTCACCGCGCCGGTTGCCGAAGCTCTGAGCAAGGACGCTGGCGCCACGGTGAAGGCGCTCGAGCTCTCCGGCGCGAACGGTCTGCAGTTCCGCCGCAACTCCGTCACCGGCTCCGTCGAGGCTGTGCCCGCGAAGGGCATCGAGCTCAACGAAGCGCTGCATGCCAACTAACGTGCCCCTTCTCCGGGACACGGAGCTGACGCTGCTCCCCTGGCGCGATGTCGAATCGTTGCTAGGGGTGCGCGCCGACATCATCGCGTCGTGCAACGACCCGGTAATGGTGCGCTGGACCACCGTGCCGCACCCCTACACGCCCGAGCACGCCGACGAATTCCTTGCCGCTGTGCCGGAGGGCGTCGAGCGGTGGGCGTATGTGGTTGACGGCCACTACGCCGGAAGCATCGAGCTGCGCCCCGGCGGTGTGCTTGGCTACAGCACCGCGCCGTGGGCCCGGGGCCGGGGCCTGACTACCCGGGCGTTGCGGCTCGTCGCCGCCCACGCGATTGCCCAAGGTCTGCGCCGGCTGGAACTGCACATCGCCGTGGACAACGCCGCCTCGCGCCGCACGGCCGAGAAAGCAGGCTTCACATACGACGGGCTTCTCCCCGACCCGGTGCGCCTGCGCGGCCACGAGGACACGCTGGCCCGCTACGTGCTCCGCGCTCCAGAGGAACCGGAGCCGAACAGCACCTCCATCGCCCCGTAGGGGTGGTACCTGTTCGCCGCGGGGATCCCGTTGGGTGATACCCACATGGGCCTGCCCTTGACCCGTTTGACGCTGCCGCGGCGGTTCGCGTGCGAGCTGATGTCGTGGTTGACCTGGTTGTGGTAGCGGCACACCGGCACGAGGTTGCGTATGTTCGTCTCGCCGCCTTCGGCCCAGGACTGCATGTGGTGGATCTCACAGGCGTCGGAACCATGGCGGCAGCCCGGCCACGGGCACACCGTCAGCGTCAACCGGGCGAGGTCGCGCTGCTTGTCGTTGGCGTAGCGCTGCGTCTGGTACAGGTTCAGCGCGCCTTCGGTCGGGTGAAACAGCGCTACCTCTGCGAGCTCGGGCTCCGATGCTAGGTATTCGGCGCCGGTGATGGTGGTGCCGTCGGTGAGTCCGAGGATCACGTCGTCTCCGTCGCCGGAGAGGATCTGCACGTGCTGGTCCAGCCCCACCACCACAATCGGGCGGCGAACGGCGAAAGGTAGGCCTCCGCCGCATCCCCGTACTAGATCGAGGAATCTTCGCAGCATCTGCGGCCCCGGCGGCTTGGTCGGGTCGAGGTCCTCGCGCAGGTAGGCCTCGATGTCGGCGGCGTCGTGCTCGTCGGCAGTGATCTGGATCGAGCGCCTGCCATGCACGGACCGTCCAAACCTGACCTGCAGTTTCGGCTTTGTCCGTGCCGGCTTGAGAATCAGCCTGTCGGCCTTGGCTTTCAGCTCGCGGTGGGTGGTGAGCTTTTCCAGCAGCTTGCGGCGCACGCGCCACCGCTCGGCTTCGTTGGGGATCTTCTTTAACCGGTCTTCGATGTAGACCAGCTGGCTCAGCGGGAACGCTTCGGCGGCCTTGCGGGCGAGGCGTTGGTGTTTGGTCCACCGTGTGGGCCCGAAGTAGACCTTGTGGATCGCTTCCCACTTGCTGGCCAGGTTCGGTATCACGCCGGCGGCGATGGCGGCGCGCTTGTCAAAGCCTTCAAGCACGCGGATGGTCGGTTGTGTGTTCAGAAACTCTTGGAATGGTGTCATGGCACACAAGCTATGGTCGCGCAAGCCCCAAATCTAGACCCGGGCGAAAATGTGGATAACTTTTCCTGAGAATTTCACAATCCCCAGCTAGACGGCAGATTTTGGCTTTCCGAAAGTCCAGAATTTGTTGATGATGAAGTTCACCGGCATGGCGATGAACGTCGAGATGGCTTGCGCCCAGTAGGACTTGGTGCGCAGTCCGGAGGAGTCGTCGAAGATGTGGTCCGGCAGCCCGATCGGCGTGGTGGGGTTCATCAAAAGCGTCATGCACGTCAGCGACACGGCGAACGCGAGCGCGCCGGTAGCCAAGAACGGGAAGAAGCCGCGCAGCCAGGTGCGCGCGTGCACCCCGCGGAAAGTCCAGGACCGGTTGAGCTGATAGTTCCAGGTGTTCGCCAGCAGGAACGCGAGCGTGGACAGGACGTGGTACCAGCGAACGTTCCACCGTGTGGCACCGAGTTGCATGACCACGTCGTTGGCGTGAAGGTCAAGGCCGTTTTCCAAGGCCTTGTTGGCCAGGTAGAACACGACGAAGTTCACCAGCACGCCGGAGCCGCCGACGATGCCGAAGCGCAGGAATTGGCGCAGCCCGGCAACGAATCGCACCGCGGTGCTCCCGCCGGCTGGTGCGGCGGCGTGCTCGTGCGTCACGGACAACCTCCTCGTAAAAGTACGCAAAACTTACGTAAGTGTAGTCCCGGGAGGTCGAAGTTAAGAAACCAGGCGCTTGGCGGCTTCGGCGATGCGCTCGTCGGTGGCGGTCAGCGAGATACGCACGTGGTTTGCGCCTGCGGGTCCGTAGAAGTGGCCGGGAGCTGCGAGGATGCCGCGGTCCGCGAGCCAGTCCAACGTTTCGCGGGAGCTCATTGCTTCTCGACGGCACCAAAGGTACAACCCGGCATCAGAGTCGTCGATAGTAAAGCCTGCTTCAGGCAGCGCCTTCATGAGTTCGACGCGGCGCATGGCGTAGGTGGAGCGTTGCATTTCCTCGTGCATGTCGTCGCCGAGGGCTGCGACCATGGCGGCCTGGATGGGGCCGGGCACGATGAGGCCGGAGTGCTTGCGCACGAGCAGCAGCTCCTGCACCAGTTCCTCGTCGCCGGAGATGGTGCCGGCGCGATACGACGCCAGGTTGGACGTCTTCGACAGCGAGTGCAGGGCGAGCAGCCCGGTGTTGTCGCCGCCGGTGATGGACGGGTGCAGGATCGACACCGGCTCCGCGGACCAGCCGAGGTAGAGGTAGCACTCGTCGGAGGCGATGATCGCGCCAGTGTCGCGGGAGAATTCCACCCAGGCGCGCAGCTCGTCCGCGGACGCCACTGCCCCGGTCGGGTTCGACGGGGAGTTGACGAAGACTAAGGCGGTGTCGCGCGGTGCGGCCGCGGGGTCGTCGCAACGCACGACTTCGCAGTCGGCCATGAGAGCGCCGACCTCGTAGGTGGGGTACGCAACCTCCGGGATGACTACCTTCGCGCCGCGCAGGCCAAGCAGCGTGGGCAGCCACGCCACGGCCTCCTTCAGGCCGATCACGGGCAGCACGGAGCGCTCGTTCAGCCCCGCGATGCCGAAGCGGCGCGCAAGCGAGGAGACGATCGTGGCACGCAGCTCGGGCGTGCCGGCGGTCTGCGGGTAGCCGGGGGCTGCGGCGGCCTCGGTCAGCGCGAGTTGGATTGACGGCGCAACCGGGTCGACGGGGCCGCCGACGGACAGGTCGATCAGCCCGCCTTCGTGCGCGGCGGCGCGCTCGCGCACGTCCGCGATGGTGTCCCAGGGAAAATCCGGCAGCCGCGATCCGAGTGGAGTGCGAGCCAACGGTTTAGTCCTGGTTCTGCGGCGGCAGGGCGGCCACGAACGGGTGGTCGTAGTCCTGCGGGCCGGTCTTGGCGGCGCCGCCCGGGGAGCCGAGCTCGTCGAAGAAGCCGACGTTGACGTCGTAGTATTCGCTCCACTCGTCGGGGGTGTCGTCCTCGTAGAAGATGGCCTCGACCGGGCATGCAGGTTCACAGGCGCCGCAGTCGACGCACTCGTCGGGGTGGATGTAGAGCATGCGCTTGCCCTCGTAGATGCAATCAACGGGGCATTCTTCAACGCAGCTGCGGTCCATGATGTCGACGCACGGTTGAGCAATCACGTAAGTCATGGCAAACAGTATGTCACTTCCGTTGAATCATGGGCCAAACGCCACCCACTATGCCGGCAACGAATAGCATCAACGACCAGCCGGTTGGCGGGAGTACGGCCAGTGAAATGAAAAACGCGCATCCCCACACGCCCAGCGGCGCGAGCGCCCACGTTTCCGACCACAGTCGCGCCGTTTTCGTCAGCACCGCGTTGAATAGCAGCGCCACAACCACCCAGATCCAGTTGAGGTAGACCACCTCCAGCACGAGGGAGACGAGCGCGCCGACGCTGAGCCACACCAGCCCGGCGATCGCTTCGCCCCGGGAGAAGTCGTCGCGCACTGCGGGTCGTGTCATCGGGCGATCCCGGTGAGCAGCGAAGCGCCGTCGTCAAGCGGAAGCCCCGCGCCCAGTTGGTAGTGCTCGACGCGCTGGATCGGCTGGATGATCAGGTTCGACAGCGCGTAGTAGACCACCGGGCCGGCGGCGAGCGCGGCGTGGGGGTTGACGTCGGTGGTGCGCCCGTCCGCGATCCACAGCTGGGTGGCGTGGGCGCGCATCGCTTCGACCTTGGCGCTGTAGGCGGCGTCGTTGAGCTCGACGCGGACGTCGGAGGTGTCCACGCCGTCGAGCTCACCGTCGTCGGGCAGGCGCCAGCCCTCGGGCGCCTCGGCGGGCATGAGCGCGGCGGTCTCCTCGGCGAGGCGCACCGCCCACATAATGCGCGGGACGTGCACGCGCTCGGCGGCGGCGTGGGTGATCTCGTGGGCGCGGATGTGGTCCGGGTGGCCGTAGCCGCCGTCGGGGCCGTAGGTGAGCACAAGGTGCGGCTTTTCCGCGTCGAAGATGGCAGCAAGCTTCTCGACGGCCACGTCACCCGAATTCACAAACGCCCGCGGATTTTTACTCGCCGGCGATCCCGCCATGCCGGAGTCGCGGAAGCAACCGGCGCCACCGAGGAACTGCCCGCGCGCGCCGATCGCGTTGAGGGAGCGCTGCAGCTCCTGGATGCGGAACCCGCCGAGCTGGTCCGCCTCGTCGGCGACAAGGTGCTGGTAGGGCTCGCCGATGACCTCACCCTCCTCGCCGAGGGTGCAGGTGACCACCAGCACGTCCGCGCCGCGTGCCGACAGGTCTGCGAGCGCGCCAGCGGTGGTGATCGCCTCGTCGTCCGGGTGGGCGTGCACGGCTACAACGCGGTAGCCAGAAAGGTCTCTATCGGTCATGGAACCTCCTGTATTTTTGTTCGCCGCCCCACTGTATCGGCCAGCGTCCACGCGCCCGCGGACGACAGCCCGCCGGGCCACTGCCCCGGCTGCGTGCCCGCCGCGCGCACCCCGCCCGCGGTGGCGGCCAGACGGGTCTCGCGCAGCAGGGGCACCCAGAGCGCTTCTCGGTGCTCGATCGCCGCGACACGTTCGGCGGCTATTTCTGGCGGGATGTCGCCGGCGAGGATGGCGCGTGCCAGCTCGTCGCCGGCGACAGAGCAGAAGCCCGCGAGGTTGCCAGCGCGGCCGGTTTCTGCAGGGCAGGCGATGCGGCTGGCCAGTCTGTTCGCGGGGGCGTCTGCGAAATCGCCGTCGTTGCGCCAATGCACCACGATGTCCACCTCGCCCGCTGGCAGGCCGCGCGCGGCGATGGCGGGCAACTCGTTGGCCACGATGCGGGCGGGCACATCCGCGTTGTTGAGCACATCCACCAGCGAGCGCGCGGCAGAGCTGGCGGCCGGGTCAGCCGCGTCCGCGGCGACGCGCAACACCTTGCCGTCGGCGGCGAGGGCGTGAAGCAGCGCCAGCGAACCAGGGTCGGTCGGGGCCGCGGCATCCACGTTGGTGCTGCGCCGGGCGGCGATGTGGGCGAGCAGGGGGACGTCGATAAGCGAACGCACCTCCGCGCGCGCCTGAGTAGACAGCCCGCTGGTGGCGGACAGCGTCACCCCGAGTGTGCGGGTGCCCGGGAACGTGCGTGTCTCCGCGCCCGGAACGAGCCCCAGCACATCCGCCGAGGTGTCCTGCGGCACCATGTCCACGAACGCGAGCTGGCCGCTGCGCAACTGGTCGGCCACCTGGGTGGTGTCGCGCGCCGCGGCGAGGGTGAGGATGTCAATCGGCGCCGGGTCCGGGCCCCAAAACCTGTCGTTGCGGTTGAGCGTGACGGTGCCGTGCGCGCGGTCCACGCTGCGCACCAGGTAGCGGCCGGCCGATGCCGGCACCGTGTTGCGCAGCGCGTAAGCGAAATCGGCGGCGTCCGCGGCGAGCAGGTGCGACGGCAGCAGGTGACGGAACAGCACGCGCCAGTCCCCCACCGGCTGCGCGAAATCCACGTCCACGACCTTGCCGCCGGGCCCGCTGACGCGCACGTCCGCCACCGCGCGGTACGCGGCCGGGTCCACCACCCCAGGCGTCTTTGTCATACCGCGCCACAGGTAGGCGAAATCCGCGCCGGTGATCGGCGTGCCGTCGGACCACTGGGCGTTCGGCGCGATGACGTAGCGGACCGTGAACGCAGCCGGGGACGTCGGCAGCACCGACGCGCCGACGAGCAGGTTCGGGTCCTTCGCTCCACCCGCCCTAAACGCACTGGGCAGGACCAGGTCCGCGATGCCGCGCACGACGGCGGACTCGTCGCCGACCAAGTGCGGGTTGAACCCCGCGCGCACCGGGTCCACGCCCACCTGCGCCTGCGGACGGCCGCTGGCGGGCTCGTGGTTGGCGTCCTGCTCGTCGGCGTGTTCGGCGTCGGCGTTGTCCGCGTCGGCGCTGTCGTTCTCCGAGACCGCGTCGGGGCGGTCCTCCGGCTCCACCAGCGGCGGCGGGCCCGGATTGGCCGCGCAGGACGCCGCGAGGCAGAGCACGGAAAACGCCGCCGCAGCACGGGTGGCTGGGCGGCGCGTTCTACTTGGGTGCATGGAAGAACAGGCTAGCTGTTCTTCTGCTTCGCGCGGGAGCGGGCGCGGCCGCGCTCGGTGGCGTTGAGGATGATCTTGCGCACGCGCATCGCCTCGGGGGCGACCTCGACGCACTCGTCGTCGTCGCAGAACTCGATGGCCTCGTCCAGGGAGAGGGTGCGGGCCTTCTGCAGCGTGACCGTGGCGTCCGCGGTGGCGGAGCGCATGTTGGTCAGCTTCTTTTCCTTGGTGATGTTGATGTCCATGTCTTCGTCGCGGGAGTTCGCGCCGACGACCATGCCCTCGTAGGTTTCCGCGCCGGGTTCGACGAAGAAGTCGCCGCGGTCTGCCAGCTGCTGCAGGGCGTAGGCAGTGACCTGACCGGAGCGGTCGGCGACCAGGGAGCCGGTCGGGCGGCCCTTGATCTCGCCGGCCCACGGGCGGTGCTCGATGGAGTAGGAGTTGGCGATGCCGGCGCCGCGGGTCTCGGTGAGGAAGGTGGTGCGGAAGCCGATCAGGCCTCGCGACGGCACGTCGAACTCCATGCGCACCCAGTCGCCGGAGCCGGTGTTGGACATCGAGGTCATCTGGCCCTTGCGGTTGGCCATCAGCTGGGTCACGGCACCCTGGTGCTCGGCGGGCACGTCGATGATCATGTGGTCGTACGGCTCGTAGGTCTTGCCGTCGACTTCCTTGGTCACCACCTGAGGCTTGCCCACGGTCAGTTCGAAGCCCTCGCGGCGCATGGTTTCGATGAGCACGGTCAGGGCCATCTCGCCGCGGCCCTGCACCTCCCACGCGTCCGGGCGGTCGGTGGGCAGCACCTTGATGGAAACGTTGCCGATCAGCTCCTGGTCCAGGCGGGCCTTGACCATGCGGGCGGTGAGCTTGTCGCCGCCGTTGCGGCCGGCCATCGGGGAAGTGTTCACGCCGATGGTCATGGAGATCGCGGGGTCGTCGATGGCGATGCGCGGCAGCGGCTCAACGTTCTCCGGGTCGCAGAGGGTGTCGCCGATCATGATGTCCTCGACGCCGGAGATGGCGGCGATGTCGCCTGCGACCACGTCGCCGGTGGCCGGGACGCGGTCCAGGCCCTCGGTGACCAGAAGCTCGGCGACCTTGACGTTCTTAACCTGCTGGTTGCCCTCAGAGTCGTAGTGGACCCAGGCGACATTCTGGCCCTTCTTCACGGCGCCCTTGTACACGCGGATCAGCGCGATGCGGCCGAGGAAGGAGGAGGAGTCCAGGTTGGTCACCTGCGCCTGGAATGGCGCGTCGATCTCGGCGGACGGCTCCGGCAGCACGTCGTAGATGACGTCGAACAGCGGCTGCAGGTCCTCGTTGTCCGGCAGGTTGCCGTTGCCCGGGTTCTCCAGGGAGGCGCGGCCCGCGCGGCCGGAGGTGTAGAGCACCGGCAGCTCGAGCAGGTTCTCGGCGGCCTCGGCGGCCTCCGGGTCTTCCAGGCCTGCGCCGAGCTCGAGGAGCAGGTCCTGAGCCTCCTCGACAACCTCGTCGATGCGGGCGTCCGGGCGGTCCGTCTTGTTCACGCAGATGATGACCGGCTTTTTCGCCTCGAGTGCCTTGCCCAGGACGAATCGGGTTTGCGGCAGCGGGCCTTCGGATGCGTCGATAAGCAAAACGACGCCGTCGACCATGGACAGGCCGCGCTCGACCTCGCCGCCGAAGTCGGCGTGGCCCGGGGTGTCGATGACGTTGATGACCAGGTCCGCGCCGTCCTTGCCCTTGCCGGCGCGACGGATGGCGGTGTTCTTGGCCAAAATGGTGATGCCGCGCTCGGACTCGAGCTCGCCGGAGTCCATCACGCGGTCGCCGTGTTCGCCGTGGTCGCCGAACACGCCGGACTGCTCCAGCATGGCGTTGACCAGGGTGGTTTTACCGTGGTCGACGTGGGCGACGATGGCTACGTTGCGAAATTCAGGGTGCGACACAGAGATAGGTCCTTTGCGTTGGCGGAAATAACGCCTAAACGATACTCCCGCCTGCGCTGAATCGCATTATCCCGCCTGCGAACCGCAGCCTGCGCGCGCACGATTCCCACAGTAATATCCCAGTTCCGCTTGACGTTGTTACGGATGTGACTAATGTGGCGCAAGTGCACAACTATCTTTCGCTCTCCAGGACCGTCGTTGCGGCGGTGTGCGCTGCCGGTTTGTTGGTGACCGGAGGCGTCGCTAAGCAAACTGCTTCTGCGCAGTCCTCTTTCCTCGACCCGCTGGGCCGGCCCACGCCTGAGACGGTCGCGCGCGTGAACGCGTTCGCAGACCAGCCTCACGTCCCGCAGGCAGTGGGCAATGCGCTGCGCACTGCGGTGCAGTTCTACGCAGGCGGCGATGAAATCGGAGGACCGCCCCTGCCTGCCGACGCCCCACGGTTCACCCAGTTCTACTGGCCCACAGTCTCCGGCAACTGCATCGGCAAGGGACTGCACTCCACCGCTTCCGCGATCGCGGTGCCCGGCCCGGCCCAATCCCCCGCCCCGGGCGCAAAGGCGGGCCAGACCACCTTCGTCTTCACCGCACTGGGCACCCCGGCGGCCGCGAAGGAACAGGGCGGCATGAAGGTGTACTGGATCAACCTGGGCAATTTCCGCACCGGCGTAACGCCGTTGGGCAATAACGGTATTAACCCAACAGGACCGGCCACCCTGTCCGCGACCGCGGACACGGGCTCTGGGCGGGTTCTGGCAGTCGTTGACGGGAGTGTGCGCACCGTCGACAAGCTCTGTCCCTTCGCACCGACCGCCGCATCTATTGACGTGAGGTAACCAATGGCCGCCGATCTGCACCCCGTGAAGCAGGAGACGTTCGACACCGCAACGAACATCAACACCGACCCGAAGGGGTTTCTGCGCGAGGTGGACACGTTCCACGTCACCGACTTCGGCCTGTACATGGGCCGCGGCGCCGACCACCCGGAGTTTGGCTACCTGGAGAGCTGGCTACTGCCGGAGCTTGGGCTACGGGCAAACATCTTCCACTGGCGCGAAGGCGCCGGGTACGAGCATGACTTCTACTTCGATATCGCCGACATCGAAGTTGATGGCGACGTGTGGCGCACCCGCGACCTCTACGTCGACATCGTGTCACTTACCGGCAATCCGATCGACGTGCTGGACATCGACGAGCTCGCCGCCGCCACGTCTGCGGGATACATCACCGCCGAGGACGCGGAGAAGGCTATCGACGTCACGCTGGCCGCCGTCGAAGGCATCACCCGCCACGGCGACGACGCCATGGAGTGGCTACGTGCTCAGGGCATCGAACTGACGTGGGCCGACAATGTGGAGCTGACACCGGTCGGGTAATTTACCTCGCGTTCACCCCATCCACCGCCACGGTGGATGGGGTTTTTGCGTTCTGTGAATATCATTCACATTTTCTATAGTCCGGCAGCTTTCGCTGTTCACACGTCACACCCGGCATGAAGTGCCGTTTTGTCAGACTATTCGAGTTTGCTGGAGGCAAGCTGGGCATAAAACGCAAAATACTTTCCCAAATCAATGTGAACTGGATGACACGTGCGGTAGGTTGTGTTCAACCTGATTCACGTCGTGTTTACCGAACGGTGCTGTACGAACCGTGTGCAGGGGCCGCCGGAAGTTTCTCCGGCACCATTGCCCGCCTTGGGCAACCGTCGCAAAGCAATCTGCGGACGGACGACCTACGAAAGGAACGGACCATGAGCAAACGCCTCCGCGTCGCGGCCCTCGCCGGCCTCTCCTCCATCTCCCTCGTCCTCGCCTCCTGCTCCTCGGACGGAAACTCCGAGGGCACAGCCGCAGGTGGTGGCCAGGACACCGCGAACACCCAGGCTGAGACGTCCGGTGACAACGGCGAAAAGCTCGAGGTCAACGCCGCGGGCGACTACAACCCGCTCGAGCGCGACCAGATCCAGGATGGCGGCGAGCTCACGCTCGCGATCACCGAGATCGCCGAGCAGCAGAACATGTTCCACGCGAACATGAACCTCTACACCCGCTCACTGTGGACGAAGTACAACCCGGTGCTTTCGCTTTTCGACGGTGACGGCACCTACCACCCGAACCCGGCGTACCTCACCGATGTGAAGGACGAGGTTGTCGACGGCAAGACCGTGGTCACCTACACCATCAACCCGGAGGCCAACTACAACGACGGCACCCCGATCGACTGGACCGCCTACGAGAACACCTGGAAGTTCAACAACGGCACCAACCCGGACGTGCAGGTCAACTCCACCGACGGCTACGAGCTGATCGAATCCGTCGAACGCGGCGAGGACGACAAGCAGGCAGTGGTCACCTTCAAGCAGGCGTACCCGTGGTGGGAAGGCCTCTTCGACTCCCTGGTCCCACCGCAGGTCAAGGACGCGGATACCTTCATGAACGCCTACCTCAAGCAGGTCCACCCCGAGTGGGGCGCAGGCCCGTTCAAGGTGGAAAACGTGGACTTCGAAGGCGGCACCGCGACCTTCGTGCCCAACGAGAACTGGTGGGGTGAAAAGCCGAAGCTGGACAAGATCACCTACCGCCAGATGGAAGACCAGGCGTCCCTGAACGCCTTCCGCGCAGGTGAGCTCGACGCCACCGGCGTGGGCACCCGCGACCGCCTGGCCACCGCGAAGGAGATGGGCGATGCGGTGGAGATCCGCACCGCGCTGCGCCCGTCCACCTTCCTCATGACCATCAACTCCACCGCCCCGGGCCTGGAGGACATCAAGGTGCGCGAGGCGATCATGCGCGGTGTGGACCGCGAGCAGCTCGCCGCCATCCGCTTCCAGGGCCTGGGTTACGAGGAGGACCTGCCGGGCTCGTTCAACCTCTTCCAGACCCAGGACGGCTACGAGGACAACTTCGGCGAAGTAGTCCAGTACGACCCGGAGAAGGCCAAGGAGCTGCTGAAGGAGGCCGGCTACGACGAGGCGAACCCGCTGTCCATCCGCTACGTCACCCTCGGCGACTCCCCGATGGTGCAGGCCACCACCTCCGCCATCCAGGCGATGCTGCGCAACATCGGCATCGACGTCCAGGTGGAGGAGCGCCCGAGATCCGACTTCTCCAAGGTCACCGCTGAGCGCGACTTCGACCTGTTCATGTCCGGCTTCAACTCTTCCGACCCGTTCGGCGTGGCGTACTTCGGCCAGATCTACGCCTCCGACTCCGAGCTGAACAAGTCCGCCACCGGCACCCCGGAGATGGACAAGAAGATCGAGGAACTGCAGCAGATCGCGGACGCGGACGAGCAGATCAAGCGCGCCAACGAGCTGGAGAAGGAAGCCCTGCAGCAGTACGGCATCATGCCGTACGCCAACGGCCCCGAGATCGTGGCCGTAAAGAAGGGCCTGGCCAACTTCGGCGCCAACTCGTTTGCGGTCCTGCCGATCGAGAACGTGGGTTGGGCGAAGTAGTTCACCCCACCTTCAACCTGGTGAAACACCCGCGATGAGTGTGAGCCCGCCCAGCGTGAGCACTGGGCGGGCTTCCGCACTTGCATCGCCGAAAACCTCCTGCACACCCGCTGACACCGGAACTGAGAGCGCACATGTTTCGATACCTGCTCAGGAAGACACTGAGTTGGGGCCTGATCGTTTTCTTGGCCACCAACCTGACCTACTTCCTCGCTAGCTTTTTCCTCGACCCGCGAGCCAACTACTTCGGCCGCCGCCCACCTTTGCCCGAAGATCAGATCGACGCCCTGCTCGAGCCGTTGAATTTGAGCCCGAACACCCCGCTCATCGAGCGCTGGTGGACCTGGCTCACCGGCATTCTCACGCGCTGGGACTGGGGCAAGTCCCCGCTCGGAGACTCGGTGAACGAGCAGGTCTCCTACCGCATCTGGGTCTCCGCCCAGCTGACGCTGTTCGCCACCCTGCTATCCATTCTCATCGGCGTGGCGCTCGGCGTGTACACCGCGTCGCGCCAGTACAAGCGCGCCGACCGCGTGTGGCAGGGCATCTCGATCATCACCATGAACATCCACGTGGTCGTGGCGTCGATTGCCGTGGTGTGGTTCGGCCTGAAGGTCAACGAGTGGACCGGCAAGCGCGTCTTCTACGTCACCGGCGCTTCCAGCCCGGGTGTCCAAGGTTTCGGCGCGAAGATGGTGGACTACGCCCAGCACTTGGTGCTGCCGACCCTGTCGCTGTTGATCATCTCGTACGCCGGCTACCACTTCATGCAGCGCACGCTGCTGCTGGACAACCTGAACGCCGACTACGTGCGCACCGCCCGCGCGAAGGGGTTGACCAAGGCGAAGGCGGTGCGTCGTCACGCATTGCGCACCTCGCTGATCCCGGTGGCCACCTCCGTGGCGTTCTCCGTGCCCGGCATCTTCACCGGCGCCGTGATGACGGAGCGCATCTTCGCCTGGCAGGGCATGGGCCAGTACTTCATCCAGACCATTGCGCGTAACGACGTCCACGGGGTCGTCGTCGTGGCCGCGTTCGGCGCCGCCATGACGGCTGTCTCCGCCATCCTGGCGGACCTCGTCGTCGTTGCCCTCGACCCGCGCGTGCGCGTGAGCTAAGGAGCACCGAAATGGCACCGAATACCTCCCGCGGCGTATCCCGCAAACTGAAAGATCCCCGCGCGCACAGCTCGACCAGCCTGGGCATGCACGCGAACATGCCGCTCAACGACCTCACCGCCATCTCCGAGACCGGCCGCCAGGCTGATGGTGTGCGAAGCGAGGAGCGCGACACTCCTCCGCCCGCCCCGAAGCAGGGCAACAGCATCGACGACCAGCGGACGATGCGCGCGACGCGGAAATCCAAGATCTACTTCCGCCGCTTCATGCGCAACAAGGCTGCGGTCCTCGGCCTGATCATTTTCTTCCTGTTGGTCTTACTCGCCGTCTTCGGCAAGTTCCTCACCCCGTGGAACTACCAGGACCCGGACTTTTTGAACCTGTCCGTGCCACCGTCGTCAGAGCACTGGTTCGGCACGACAGATTCCGGCAACGACCTGTTCGCCCAAGTGGTCCACGGCCTGGGCCGCTCGCTGACGATTGCGGTGCCGGCGTCCATTGCCACCACGATCATCTCCGCACTCATCGGCGCAGGCGCGGCGCTTTACGGCGGCAGGGTGGAAAAGGTCATCCTGGCCGTCATCCACTTCCTGCTGGCTGTGCCGACCTTCCTCATCATCGCCCTGCTGGTCTCCGGCTCGGGCGGCGATTGGAAGGTGCTCACCGTCGTGCTCATCGCATTCGGCTGGATGTACTCGGCGCGTGTGATCTGGTCGCTGTCGCTGTCCATCCGCGAGAACGACTACGTGCGCGCCGCGAAGTTCATGGGCGTCTCCCGCCCGCAGACGATCGTGCGCCACGTCATCCCGAACGTCGCATCGCTGCTGATCATCCAGCTGATGCTGGGCATCGTCTCCACCATCATGTCGGAGACCGCGCTGTCCTTCCTCGGCCTTGGCGTGAAGCTTCCCGACGTGTCCCTGGGCACGCTTTTGCAGACGGGCACGTCGACGCTGATCACCGCCCCGTGGCAGTTCTACTTCCCGGCGCTGATCCTGACCCTGCTCACCGTGTCCATGGCGTTTATCGCAGATGGCCTGCGTGACGCGCTCGACCCGAACTCGAACTCCGGAGGTTCCGCAGCATGACAACCAGCATCCACAACCCCGGCGGCGCAGGCTTCGGCGGCGCTGCCCCGGCGCCTACCGGCGACCCGGTGCTTTCGGTGCGCGACCTCCACGTCTCCTTCCCCTCGGAGGCGGGCGTGGTCCGGGCGGTGCGCGGCGTGGACTTCGACCTCTACCCCGGCCGCACCCTCGGCATCGTGGGCGAGTCCGGCTCCGGCAAGTCCGTCACCTCGCTCGCGGTGATGGGGCTTTTGCCCGAGTACGCGAAGGTCACCGGCTCCGTGAGGTTCGCCGGCGACGAGCTGCTGGGTAAATCCGATAACGCGATGTCCAAGATCCGCGGCAACGGCATCGGCATGATCTTCCAGGACCCGCTGTCCGCACTGACCCCGGTCTACGACATCGGCACCCAGCTGGTGGAGGCCATCCAGGCGCACAACAGCATCCCCAAGTCCAAGGCGATGGACCGCGCCGCGGAGCTGCTGGATCTGGTGGGCATCCCGGAGCCGAAGAAGCGCTTGCGCTCCTTCCCGCACGAGTTTTCCGGCGGCATGCGCCAGCGCGTCGTCATCGCGATTGCGATCGCGAACAACCCGAAGGTGCTCATCGCCGACGAGCCCACCACCGCGCTCGACGTGACCATCCAGGCGCAGATCCTCGAGGTGATCAAGAAGGCCCAGCGCGAAACCGGCGCCGCCTGCATCATGATCACCCACGACATGGGTGTCGTCGCCGGCACCGCGGACGACGTGCTAGTGATGTACGGCGGCCGCCCGGTGGAGCGCGCCGAGGTGCACGAGCTGTTTGGCAACCCGAAAATGCCGTACTCCGTGGGCCTGTTGGGCTCCACCCCGCGCGTGGACCAGCCGTCCACCGAGCCGCTGACGTACATCGACGGCAACCCGCCAATGCTTATCGACGTCGCGGACCGCTGCCAGTTCGCCCCCCGCTGCCCCATCGCCGTAGACGAGTGCTTGGCCAAGGAGCCGGCCCTGGTCCCGGACAAGGGCGACGACGATGAGCACCTGGTCGCCTGCATCCGCCGCGATGAGATCGTGGAGGGCAAAATCGACGGCAAGCCGCTCTTCCCCGCTCCGAAACTGCCGGAGAACAAGTACGCGGGCATACCTCGCGAGGACCGCGAAATCACGCTCGAGGTAGAGAACCTCTACCGCGCCTTCCCGCTGACAAAAGGCGCGTTGGTCAAGCGCCGCATCGGCACCGTGGAGGCCGTGAAGAACCTCTCCTTCGACGTGCGCGCCGGCGAGTGCATGGCCATCGTGGGAGAGTCGGGCTCGGGCAAGACCACCACGCTGATGGAGATTATGAACCTCGAGCCGGAGCCGGATTCGCGCATTGTCATCTGCGGCCAGGACGCGGCAAAGATGAACACCGCGCAGCGCCGCGAGGCCCGCAAGAACATCCAGATGGTCTTCCAGGACCCGATGAGCTCGCTGAACCCGCGCATGACGGTGAAGGAAATCATCCAGGAGCCGCTGGACGCACTCGGCTACGAGGGCGACAAGGACGCCCGCATCTCCGAGCTGATGCGCACCGTGGGGCTGGACGCGAAGCAGATCGACCGCTTCCCCGGCCACTTCTCGGGTGGCCAGCGCCAGCGCATCGGCCTCGCCCGCGCCCTTGCGACGAACCCGTCGGTGATCGTGCTGGACGAGCCGGTCTCTGCGCTTGACGTGTCCATCCAGGCGGGCGTGATCAACCTGTTGGATTCGCTCAAGCGCAAACTCGGCTTGTCCTACCTGTTCGTGGCCCACGACCTGTCGGTGGTGCGCCACCTGTCGGACCGCGTGGCGGTGATGTACAAGGGCGACTTCGTGGAGTTCGGCGAAACCGACGACGTCTTCGACAACCCCCAGCACCCTTACACCAAGGCGCTGCTGTCGGCGATCCCGATCCCGGATCCGGACGCGGAGCGCGCGCGTGTGCGCACGGTGTACACACCGGAGGAGGTCACCCCCTCCTAACCTCCACGTCCACCGGGAGTGCGGGCAGGAGTTTTTCCTGCTCGGCCCACATGTCCCACCAGGGTGCGTAGCCCGGGTCCCGCTTCAGGGCCCGGGCTTTTCGCATCTCTTCGGCCGCGACAACCCTCAGCGTGTCCACGTCCCCGCGCGCTTTCGCCTTGCTTATCGACGCCTCCGTCACCGCCCCTACCCCCTCCACCACGAGGTCCGCGCCGGGCACGAGCGGCACCCACTCCGCGCGCCGGTTGTGTTCCCAGTCCCAGCGCCAGAACCCGGGTGCGACAGGGTCGAGGACGTCGTCGGCGACCATGCGGGCGCCCTCGGCAAGCCCACCCCAGCCGGGGTAGAAATCGTCCAGGTGCACCACCTGGATGCCCAGTACGGAGCCGATGTGGTTGGCGAGGGTGGTTTTGCCGGAGCCCGAGAGGCCGTCGATAAGCAGCGTATACGTCATCGCACCGCCCACACCGGGCGCAGGTAGCCGGTCGCCCACGCGAGCGCGAGCGCGGCGAGCGCGACGGCCAGGCAGGCGGCCATGACCGCCCAGTCGCGGGAGTGCAGCTTGGATTCGCGCGCCCAGGAGCGCTTGTTCGGCCCGCCGAAGCCGCGCGCTTCCATGGCGGTGGCGAGCTTGCCGGCGCGGCGCAGCGACATCACCAACAGGCCGAACGACAGCGAGAACCAGTATTTGATTTTGCCCTGGTCGGCGATTCCGCGGGCGCGGCGGGAGCGGCGCATGGCGTCGAGGTCGTCGCGAAGCAGGGTGAGCATGCGAAGCGCTGCGACGGTGCCGATGACAAAGCGTTCCGGCAGGTGCAGCACCTGCGCGAGCCCGTCGCCGAGGTCGGTGGGGTCCACGTCGGCAGACAGCAGTACCACCGGCAGCGCAATCGCGAGCACGCGCAAGATCACCGCCCACGCCAGCGAAACCGACAGCTCGGTGACGTGCACCAGCCCCCACTCTAGGTACGTCTCCCCGCCCGCCTGGCCGTAGAGCGCCATCGGGATGCCCGCCAGCGGCGCGATGAACAGGATCGGCAGCGCGCGCTTGAAAAAGCGGCCGTAGCCCATCCCGCACATAGGCACCATAAGCAGCGTGAACGCGAGCACGCAGGTGGCGGAGACCCAGTCGATGGTGAACATCAGCGGCGTGGTCAAAAGCACCAGGCCGAGGATGCGGGTGACGGGGTTGATGTCGCGCAGCAGGTTCATCGGTCACCTCCGGCGACGATCTCTACGATGTGGTCGCCCAGCGAGGCGATGAACGCCTCGTCGTGGGTGATGGACATGACGGTCACGCCCTGCTCCGTCAATTCGCGGATCAGGCCGACGAGCTCAACGAAGGTGCGGTCGTCCTGGCCGAACGTGGGCTCGTCCAAGATCAAAAGCTGCGGGGCGTTGACCAGCGCGGTGGCCACCGACAGGCGCCGCTTCTCGCCGCCGGAGAGGGTGAACGGGTTGGCGTTGACCAGGTGTTCCAGGCGCAGGCGCTGCAACAGGTCGTCGATGCGCTCCTGCGGCGCGCCGGACAGCGCCATCTCCTCGCGCACGGTGGCGGTGACGAACTGGTGCTCCGGCTCCTGGAACACGTAGCCGATGCGGTTGGCCAGATCCTTCGACGACCACTTGATCGACGGTGCAGTCAGCCCCTGCCGGATGGTCTCCGAGTACTCCACCTGGCCGCGCTCTGGCGGGGTCAGCCCCGCCAGCACCTGCACCAGCGTGGTCTTGCCGGAGCCGTTCTCGCCGGTGATCACGGTGGAGTACCCCTCCGGCGCGCGCATGGTGCGCGGCGGCCCGAAACGCGTGAGCACCTCCTGCGTTGCGACGGCTGAAGGCACCCCCGCCGGCACCCTTTTCGCAGGCGGCAGCTCAGGCGCGTCCGGCAGCTCGTCCGCGCTGATGCGGGAAAGTCCGGTCTGGTCCAGGCGGTAGTAGGAGTCCACCACGTGCGCCCAGTGCTTCGGGCGGTGCTCCACCACAATCAAGGTGGCGCCGGTGAGCTGGCAGACGTGGTCCACCGCGGCGATGACCTCGTCGCGCCCGCGCGGATCCAAGTTGGCGGTGGGTTCGTCCAGGATGAGGATGTCCGCGCCCATCGCGATTACGCCCGCCAGCGCCAGGCGCTGCTTCTGCCCGCCGGACAGGTGCGCGGTGCGGTGATCCAGGGGGACGTCGAGACCCACTGCGTCGAGGGCGCTCCGTACCCGCGGCCAGATCTCCTCTCGCGGCACACCGAGGTTCTCGGCGCCGAAGGCGACGTCGTCGCCCACCCGCGACAGGATTGTCTGTGATTCCGGGTCCTGCAGCACCATGCCGACGATCCCGTTCACGTCTAAGGTGCCGGCGCGGCTGCCGTCCTCGGAGTCGTCGATAAGCTTCGCGATGACCGCAAGCAGCGTGGACTTGCCCGAGCCCGAATCGCCGGTGATGAGCACCCGCTCCCCGCGCGCGACGTCGAGGTCGACGTTGGAAAACGCGGGCTGCGGGCGCGTGGCGTGCTGGTAGGTCAGCCCGCGTGCCTGGATGGCCGGCGACATTTACGCGGCGTTGTTGAAGCGCTCGCGGCCTGCGCCGAAGCGGTCCAGCGCGCCGGTCTGCGCCAGCGCCTTGACCAGGTAGTAGGCCACTACGCCGGCGAGGACCGCACCGGAGATGATCAGGCAGGTCAGGTAGATGAGGTTGAACTGCAGGCTCATCGCGAGGTTCGGCGTGAGGAACAGCTCCAGGATGAACGCGCCGACACCAGCGCCGATACCGGAAAGCACCGCCGTGGACAGGCCGAAACGACGGTAGGCAAAGATCAAGAAAATCAGCTCCGCGCCCAGACCCTGCGCGAGGCCGGAGTACAGCGTCTCCGGGCCCCACTGGCTGCCCAGCACCGCGGAGACAGAGGCTGCGACGACTTCGACGAACAGCGCCGCGCCCGGCTTGCGAATGATCAGGCCACCGAGCACACCGCCAGTGAACCAGATGCCGGTAACCAGACCGCCCAGGCCCGGAGTCAGGGCGTCGAGCGCCTTAAACCCTGCGGCGCCAATGCTGTTCCACACCCAAAACAGCAGGCCGCAGGCCACGCCGAGGACCGCGGCGGTGACGATGTCGATGACACGCCACGAATAATTCTTCGTCATAATCTTCCTTCCTCGCGCCGGCATTACCCGGATCAGGTTCTACGGTTCGCCGAACATCCTCGACGTCTCAGCCACCGCGTTGTTACGCGGCAGCACCCGTGTGGGCCATTCAGTTGTCGCAAAGATATTACATCATTGGCTGGGCGGCTCCGGCTCGGAGGCTGTGAAGCTTTGCCCAGGCCCGTCGCCGCGTTGCCACTGCACGACAAGCCCGTCCCGTGCACCGAAGCGCACGAGGTGGGTGCCCACGACGCGCCCGATCTGCTCGACCGCGTCGGCGGTGCCGTCGATACGCATGTGCAGCACCTCCTCCCCCGCAGCGAGGCTGCACGTGGTGCCCTCCCCAGCACCTTCTGGCGCGGGGAATGTAATCGCGCCTTCGCGTGCGGCGTCGTCCCACGTCGCCTCAACTTTCCTGCTGAAGTGGGAAGCGAGCTGTTTGCCGTAGCGCTCGGGACGGGCTGTTTTCACGTTGGCCTGTGATGTCTGCATGCCACCACCCTAACAGAGGTTAGGCAATCCTTACCCCACGCCGCGAGGCCGGTTACACCTGTTTCCGTATACTGGCCAAGTTACTTTTCCCCACCTCCCGAGGAGAACCCCCACATGGCCGGTGGCCTACTCGCCCTGCTCGACGACGTCGCCCTGATCGCCCGCCAAGCCGCCGCAAGCATCGACGACGTTGCCGGCATGACCGCAAAGACGTCTTCGAAGGCCGCCGGCGTGGTCATCGACGATGCCGCGGTGGCCCCGCAGTACGTCGAAGGCGTGACGCCGGCGCGCGAGCTGCCGATGATCTGGCGCATCACCAAGGGTTCGCTGCGCAACAAGCTGGTCTTCATTTTGCCGGTCGCGCTGCTGCTCAACGCGTTCGCGCCGTGGGCGCTGACCCCGATTCTCATGCTCGGTGGCACCTACCTCGCGTTCGAGGGTGCGGAGAAGATCGCGCACAAGCTGTCCTCCAACGACGACGAGGAAGCCGAGAAGGCGGCCAACAAGTCCGACCAGGACGAAGACGCGCTGGTCAACAGTGCTATCCGCACGGACCTGATCCTGTCCACGGAGATCATGTTCATCTCCCTCGATGAGGTCAAGGATCAGTCGGTGTGGATGGAAGCCGCCGTGCTGATCGCGGTGGCGATCTTCATCACCATCGCCGTCTACGGTGCAGTGGCGCTTTTGGTCAAGATCGACGACATCGGCCACGGCATGATCAAGCGCGGCAACGCCCCGAAGACCGGCCGCGCGCTGGTCAAGGGCATGCCGTACGTGCTCAACGCCATCGGCATCATCGGCACCGTGGCAATGCTGTGGGTGGGCGGCCACCTGCTCATCCGTGGCTTCGACGAGGTCTTCGGCTGGCACTGGCCGCACGACGTCATCGCCATGGGCCAGGAGGCCGTCGGCGGCGGCGCGCTGGGCTGGCTGGTGGAGACCGGCGTTTCCCTGGTGGCGGGCCTTGTCGTCGGTTTCATTGTGCTGGGCGTGGTGCAGCTGGTGAAGAAGCTGCGCTAGCTCCTGCCTACAATTTTGTCCATGGCAGCCAAGCAGTACTCTCTCGCCCCGTCGACGTGGGGTGCCGGCGTGGAAGTCCCGGTGGACCACGTCTCGCAGGCCGCCCTCTTCTCCGATTTTGCGGGCCGCAAGGGCACCACGTACGTCGATGTGGTGTTGGAGGCGAACCCGCTGAACCGCTCGTGGCGGGTGCGCCGTCGCAGCGGCGGCGAGCTGCCTGGTCCCGTGCTCGGCGAGGTCGCGCCCGAGTGGCGCGCCCACTTCGACGAGGTGGAGCGCGTCCACTCGTCGTTTCTGCAGCCCGCCACGGTGGCCGCGGTCAACCTGAATAAGGACACGGGGCGTTTCGACGTGCACGTGGTCCTGCCGGAGCCGCAGCTCGCGGTGCCGCGCAACAACGCGCCCGAAGAAGCTGCGGTGCTGCTGCCGGGAGACATGCTGGTCATCGACACCTCCGTCGGCGAATTCGAGGCCGCCGAACTTTCCGCCCGCTCCCCCGGCCAGTGGTTCGTGGGGCTTGTGCCTATCGACGGCACTCCGCTGGCCACCCTCGACGGCCGAGTCCTCGGCGCCATCGCCGAGCCCGACGGCGAGGCCGTGCTCGCGTGGCTGTCACAGTTCCCCAACGGCGGACTCTGGGCGCGCGCGGTGGTCTTGGACGGCATGGCCGCCCTCGACGCTGCCAGCCCAGACGAGGGCACCGAGCAGATCCCCGCCTTGAGTGCCGCGCCGCAGCGGCGCCCGGAGCCGTGGCAGCTCATCGAGTTCCCCGGCGGCGGCTGGGCCGTGACCGTGGAGCGCGACTTCGCCACCGACCCGGTCGACGAGGTCAAGCCGAAGCACACGGCCCGCTACGTTTCGCTGGGCGGCGGTGCGCGTCCCGAAGAACTCTCCGCGCCGACAGAGATGTTCGGCCGCGTCGACGAGCCCGCCGAAGCCGAATCCCCGAGGCGGCCGGAGCCGACCGCCGTGGCTGCGCAAAACACCCGGGACGGCTACCTCACCGAGGTGGAGAAAGTCCAGCTCAGGAGGAAAAATAGGAAGCGTCGGCGGGGCGGACGCCACCGTCGATAAGCAAAAGCTCCTAGGCTGAGGTGTGCACAACTTCCGACAACCGAGGAGGCATGATGGCCGACCAGGGACCGAACCCGTTTGTGGTGGACATTGAGAAGGCGACGCTGGACAACGAGGCGTTCCGCGACACGCTGTGGACCGGCAAGAACCTGCAGCTGACCGTGATGACCATCCCGGTCGGCGGCGAAATCGGCGCCGAAATCCACGACGACCACGACCAGTTCCTCCGCCTCGAAGAAGGCGAGCTGCGCGCGCAGATCGGCCCGTCCGAGGACAACCTCGAAGTAGACGAAGTGATCAAGGCCGACTGGGCCGCGTTCGTGCCGGCCGGCAAGTGGCACAACTTCGTCAACGAATCCGACGCCCCGGCGAAGCTGTACTCCATCTACGCCCCGCCGGAGCACGCCCCCGGCACCCGCCACGAGACCAAAGCGGAGGCGGATAACGACCCGCAGGAGACCGACGCGGTCTAGACGCAACGCAGGTCACAGCCCGGAAACCAACGTGTCGTTTCCGAGCTTTTCCGAACGCCTCCTCAGCGCCGTTTCAGGTGCTAGAGTGCTCGATGGTTCTGAAATGTCTAACCAACATCTGTAGAAAAGGCGAGCCTCATGCGCACCCAGACAACCCCGAAGATCCTCATCAGCGCTGGTGTGGCTAGCGCCCTCGCACTGTCCGCCGTGGCAGTGCCCCAGGCCCACGCAGAGTCGAGCGTGTCCAGCCTGTCTTCCTCCTCCGGCACCCCCGCGAAGAAGAAACGCGACAAGAAGCCCTGGGTGCCCGTGGAGCCGCCGAAGAAGACCGCGTCGAAGCCGCTGCGTCTCCCCAACGGCACCACCATCCAGGTCATGGACGACGTGCTGGGCAAATACTCCGCCCACACCGGTTTCCGCTCCGGCGACCTGGGCGCAATGGCGCCGATGGGCAACGGCGAGTTCGCCATGATCTTCGGCGACTCCTTCCGCGGCAACTTCGGCCAAGGGTGGATGAGCCCCGTCGGCGTGGTGGCCAAGATGGACGAGGACGGCTTTATCAAGATCCTCCGCCCCATCGACAACACCTCCGAGGTCAGCGACATGATCTCGTACCACCGCATCAACGACAGCACCCTGATCCCATCCGACGTGATCAACGTCGACGGCACGCTGTACCTGCACGGCACGTTCCATGCCCCCTTCGGCACCGTCGTCTCCTCCAACGTGTGGAAGTCCGACGACGGCGGCAAAACCTGGAAGGAAATCAGCTCCACCCCCGGCAACCACATGCGCGGTATGACGCAGCTGATCAGCTGGGACAATGGTCCGGACGGCTACATCTACGCCACCTCCACCAAGTTCGGCCGCGAATCGCCCGTGTACCTGTGGCGCTTCAAGCCGGAAGACATTGACAAACCGGGCAACTGGGAGGGCTACAGCGCCCAGATCGACGACTGGTCCAACCACGCCGAGCCGATCCTGAAGAACAACGTGAAGGCTGGCGAGATGTGCCTGCGCTACATCGACGGCCACTGGGTCCTGGTCATGTTCAACGAGGACTCGCAGGACGTCGAGGTGCGCATCTCCGAGACCCTGGGGCGCAACTGGGACAACGTGCGCGTGGCCAAGATCGCGCGGAACGGGTCCTGGGACAACGAGCAGACCCCGCTGAACTGGTCGCAGCCCTACGGCGGCTACATCGTGCCGGGCTCGCACCTGGACGACATGGACATTGTCGTCTCGCAGTGGAAGACCTCCGACAACAGCCGCTACACCGCCACCCAGTTCAACGTGAAGGGGCTGGACAAGGTCTACGGCATCGACGCGGACGAGGTGCGCGAGGAACCGGAGGTCACGGTGGTCAAGCAGGGCTCCGAGACCACTGCGGACATGGAGGCCGAGGACAACCTGGTCAACGACAAGCCGGAGCTGTTCATGTCCTCCGAGGACAGCGAGGCGCTGGGCACCCTGCGCACCGTCGGCATCATCCTGGGCGTACTGGCGACCGTCGGCGCCATCGGTGCCGTGACGCTGCCGATGTATCGGGACATGCTGCCGGAGCCGATCCAGCAGATGCTGCCGATCTAGGCCTTCCGGTAGGCCCCAACAAAGCCCAGTATCATCTCCCCGGTGCAGGAAACTTCAACTCGCTCACCGTGGCCGGCCTTGTGGTCGATGATGCTGGGCTTTTTCATGATCTTGGTGGATTCCACCATCGTTTCGGTGGCGATTCCCGCCATCTCGGAAGGCCTCGGCGCCTCCTATAACGAGGTCATCTGGGTCAACTCCGCGTACCTTTTGGCGTACGCGGTACCGCTATTGATCACCGGGCGCCTCGGCGACCGTTTCGGGCCCCGCAGCATCTACCTGATCGGCCTGGCGCTGTTCACCGCCTCGTCGCTTGCATGCGGCTTGGCGACGTCGTCTGCCGCGCTCATCGCCGCGCGCGCGTTCCAGGGCCTGGGCGGGGCGATGGTCACCCCGCAAACCATGTCGGTGATGATCCGCACGTTCTCCCCGAAGGAGCGCGGCGGCGCGATGGGCGTGTGGGGCGCCACGGCGGGGCTTGCCACCGTGACGGGTCCGCTGTTGGGCGGTGTGCTTGTCGACGCCTCCGGTTGGCCCTGGATCTTCTTCGTCAACGTCCCCGTCGGTGTGCTCGGGCTGATCCTGGCGTGGATCTACGTGCCGCGCCTGGAGAGGACGAACCGGCACTTCGACTGGATGGGCGTGGGTTTGAGCTCCGTGAGCATGTTCTGCCTGGTCTTTGGCATCCAGGAGGCGGAGAACTTCAACTGGGACTGGCGCGTGTGGGCGCTGGTGCTCTTCGGGGCGGCCACGATGGTGCTGTTCTTCCGCTGGCAGGCCCGGCAGGGCGACAGCGCGCTGGTGCCGTTGGCGCTGTTCAGCGACCGCAACTTTTCGCTCGCCGGCGCCACCATCTCCACGGTGGGTTTTGCCATCTCCACCTACATCATCCCGTGGATGATCTACGTGCAGACGGTGCAGGGCTTCACCCCCACCGAGGCGGCGCTGCTAGTTCTGCCGTCGGGCGTGATCTCCGGGCTGCTGTCGCCGTGGGTCGGCAAGCTGACCAACACGCACGACCCGAAGCCCTTCGCGATCACCGGCCTGACCCTGGCGGCGGCGTCCATGGGCGCCTCCGCGCTGATCACCACCCCGGCAGTGGACCCGCGCTGGATGTACGCCGTCGCTGTGGTCTACGGCGTGGCCAACTCCCTGATGTGGGGCCCGCTGTCCATGATCGCCACCCGCAACCTGGACCCGCGCCTGGCCGGCGCCGGCTCGAGCGTGTACAACACCACCCGCCAGATCGGCGCGGTGATCGGCTCGGCGGCGATCGCGGCGATGATGTCGGCGCAGCTCGCCGCAAAGCTTGGCGACGGCACCGGCGCCGGCAACATGGCCAACACTGGCCAGACCACGGGCCCGCTCCCGGAGGCGCTGCACGAGCCGTTCGCGCTGGCGATGGGCAACTCGATCTGGCTGCCGTGCGCCGTCATCGCTGCCGGCGCCGTCGCCGCGTGTTTCTTCGCGCGGACAAAGTCCTGGAACGATTAGGACAGCATTTTAGCGGCCTCAGAGTTGGATGCGGATGCGTTCCCACTCACCGAATTCATCGATGTTGTAAATCACCCGATCTGAGTGCATCCGGTCGTCCCAGATATAGGTGAACTCGAAATGATAAGGCTTGACGCACCACACGTTGAGCCGCTCGCCGCCGAAATCGCGCGACGTTGTGCCACGCACGCGCACCGCCCGTCGCAGCGGCTGCCACCAAAATACCAGCGACGCCAAATCAGTCTTTTCGAGCTGCTCAACTTTGGCCGTACGGGTCGCGGTGCCGAAGTGGAAGCCTTTCTCGTCGAGAGAAATGATGTCGACGATGCGCGCATCAGGCCGGGATTTCTCGTCCACAGTGGCTATAGTGACTGCCGTGGGGTCTCCCACGTTGTGTTCCACCGCATCTTTGAACCACTGGGCGAAGAGTTCGTTGGGGTCGCGAGGAAGTGGGCTCAAGTCGACCTCTGAAAGCGAGGCGTGCGACTTCGGCAGCTCACTGATATAGTCCTGCGACAAATACACCATATGACGATTCTACCAACCCCGCCTACCCCCAGCGGCGGTTCCGGGTGCGATACCGGCCACACAACAGGTATGCATACTCCCATGTCCAACCGGAGGCGGAAACCGCGCGCGCCGAAGAAACGCATCGAGGGCACTTACCCCATCGACACCGGCACCGCCACCATCGTTGCGGACCCGGACCGCGACGGCGCATACGTGTTGGAGGTCAACCAGGTGCCGTCATCGTACGTCGTGCCCGGCGCGCCGGAGGTGCTTAGCTACGACTACATGGAGTGGATCGCGGACTTCATCGAGGCCGCTGAACTGCCGGAGCCGTTTGCCGCGGTGCACCTGGGCGCGGCCGGCTGCGCGCTGCCCAGCTACGTGCAGCACCGGTGGGACAGCCGCAACATCGCCGTCGAGCTGGACCGCGGGTTAGCCCGCCTGGTGCGCGAGGCGTTCGACCCGCCCGTAGAAATCGCGGTGGTGGAAGCCCGCGCGTTCACCCACGCGCTCGCGCCGGGCTCGGTGGACGTGATCGTGCGCGACGTCTTCGCCGGCCCCGACACTCCCCGCCCGCTGACCACGGTGGAGTTTTACCGGGCGGCGCACCGCGCGCTGTCTCCGGGCGGGTTGTTCGTGGCCAACGTCGGCGATGTGGCCGGCCTGCCGCGCACCCGCTCCACGCTTGCCGGGCTACAGCAGGTCTTCGCCCACACCGCGGTCACATACGCCGGCCGCGGTTACGGCAACGTCGTCGTCGCCGCGAGCGACAATCCGCTCGCCGGCACACAATTGCCTATCGACGGCGCTTCGCCCGTCCACGACTAGAACTCGAATTCAGTGCCCAAACTCGGCTGGTAGAACACCGCCCGCTCCGCGGTCAGCTCCTTGAAGTGCGGGGAGGTGACCTCCTGCAGCGCGGCTATATAGTCCGGCACGATGCGTTTAGGCAGGCGCAGCCCCATGGTCAGGTGCGGGATCCAGCGCTCGCCGCGGCCCTCCGGGTTCGCGGCGCTGACGGCACGGGCCGCGCGCTCGAGATCCTCCGGTGCCTCGAGCAGCCAGGCCACGGTCTGTTTGGACTTGGTGCCGAAGATGGCGACACCGGAACGTCGTAAAGCTGCAGGCAACACGGGCGGCAAAAGGTCGCTCGCCGCGGCGATGGCGCGGCGGTGCATGGCGGGCGCGAAAGTGACGGAGATGTGCGGGCGCTGGTGCTGCTGCGGAAAGCCGCGCTCGGCGAGCTCGGCGTAGATCGCGCGGACAGCCTGCTCCTCTGCCTCGAGCAGGCGCAACAGGATGTTCTCGGGCGACATTGGGCCGAGGGTACCTGCTTCTCCCGCGTACCATGGGGCGCTCACGCGAACGAAAGGAACAATGATGCAGAACGATCCCGCAAAGCCCGGCTACACCACCAAGGGCAGCCCGAACAAACCAGTCGATCGCGATGAGGACCAGTTCGCGCAGGACACCGGCTCCGCGCTCGGCTACGGCGAAACCGCAGAGGAGACGGTGGAAGACACCACCAACGAGGACGAATAGCTCCTCTCAGACCTCCCAGCGCACCTCGCTGGGGTCTTTGTCGTCGCGCCAGCCCCGCCAGGAGGCCTGGCGCACTTTTTTATCCGCTGTTGATCCCGCGAGCTGCACCTCGGCGACGAACTTCGGGGTCACCCACCAGGCGTCTTTCGCGTCGGAGGCGGGGACGTCGATGGGCGGGGTCTTCCGCTCGACGCGGCGCAGCTTGCGGGCGATCTCGGCGAGCTGGGCGTTGGAAAAACCGGTGCCGACCCGCCCCGCGTAGCGCAGCTCGCCGGTGTCGTCCGGCACGGCGACCAGCAGCGATGCGATGCCGCGCTTACCCGTGCGCACGCCGACGACCACCACCTCTTGGTGCAGGGCGCGCTTGACCTTCAGCCATGCCCGCGACCGCTCCCCCGACGCGTAGGCGGCGTCGGTGCGCTTGGCCACCACGCCCTCCAGACCGAGCTCCTCGGCGGCGCGCCACGCGGTGTCGAAGGAGCCGGTGTACGCGGGCGGGATGACGACATGCTCGGTTTCCGGAAGCTGTTCGAGCAACTCGCGGCGGGTCCGCCAAGGCGTTCCTGTGAAGTCGCGCTCGGCAAGGCGCAGCACGTCGAAGACCATGTAGCGCAGGTTTGTCTTTGCGTCGTGAGTGCCGTGTTGGTCGGCGTGGTGCAGGGCGGAGAAGTCTGGCCTGCCGTCTTCGTCGAGGGCGACGAGTTCGCCGTCGACGCGGCCGCCGTCGACAAGCAATCGTGCGAGCTCGTCGGTGTAAGGGAAGAGGTGCGTGTAGTCCTTGCCGCTGCGGCTGCGCAGGCGGACCGCGTCGCCGACGTCCGCGAGGATGCGGTAGCCGTCCCACTTCATTTCGTAGGCGAATTCGGCGCCGTCTTTGTGCTCGAGGGTGATGTCGCCGCGGGTGGCGGCGGTGGGCAGCATCGGCGCCAGCACGGGCGCGGCGCTGGGCTGGCTGCGGGTGAGCTTGAGCAGCCAGTTTGTCTCGTCTGTGCGGATCAGCGCGAAGCGGCGCGGGATGCCGCCCAAACCGCCGCCGTCGCGTCCGCGGAGGACGGCGATGATTTCGCGGTCGCGCCACTTTTCAATCTCGCAGGTGCCGATGTCCCAGATTTTCACCGTGCCCGCGCCGTACTGGCCCTTCGGGATGGTGCCCTCGAACTCGGCGTATTCGATCGGGTGGTCCTCGGTCTGCACGGCGAGGCGGTTGACGTCGGTGTCCAGCGGTGGCCCCTTCGGCACCGCCCAGGAGACGAGCACCCCGTCGTGCTCCAGGCGGAAATCCCAGTGCAGGTGGGAGGCGTCGTGCTCGCCGATGACGAAGATCGGCTCGCCGTCGCGCGGGGCCGGGGCGGCGTCGGGCACCGGTTCGCCGGTTTTGGTTTTGTCGCGCATGGCGCGGTACGTGGCCAGCCGGTCCTCCCCCGGCGCGCCGAGGGCCGCAATGGGGTCGAGCCCGTCCTCCACCCGCGCGATGACCTCGTCGAGCTCCAGCTGCCGCAGCGCCGGGTCCGCGATCTCCTCCCACGTGCGCGGCGCCGCCACGGTGGGGCGCTCGCGCCCGCGCAGCGAGTACGGGCTGACGGTGGTTTTCTTCCCGTTGTTCTGGCTCCAGTCGATGAACACGCGCCCCTTGCGCTCGGCCTTCGCCATGACGGCGGTGATGCTGTCCGGGTGCGCGCGCTGCAGGTGCTGCGCAAGGGTTTTGGCCACGTTGGTCACAGCAATGGCGTCGCTGGTGCCGTCCAGGCCCGCGTACAGGTGGATGCCTTTGGACCCCGAGGTCACCGGCACGCAGGTCAGTCCCATGTCTTCGAGGATTTCGCGGCACATCAGCGCCACCTCGGCGGTGTCGTGTAATTCGACGCCGGGGCCCGGGTCGAGGTCCAGCACCAGCCGGTCGGGGTTTTGCGGTTTGCCGTCCGCGCCGAAGCGCCACTGCGGGGTGTGCAGCTCGAGTGCCGCGACTTGGGAAAGCCACGCGAGGGTGGCGGAGCCGTCGATAAGCGGATACGCGTTGACGCTCGTGGTGTGCTGGATGGTGCCGGTGGGCACCCACGCGGGTGCGGAATCCTCGAGGTCTTTGCGGAAGAAGCTTTGCTTATCGACGCCTTCGGGCCACCTCTTCCTGGTCACCGGGCGCCTTCTGACCTGCGGGACGAGTACGTCGGCGACCGCCTGGTAGTAGCGCATGGCATCGGCCTTTGTGGTGCCGGTGGCCGGGTAGAGCACTTTGTCCAGGTTGCTCACGGTGAGCTCGCGGCCGCCGACGCGGACCCTCTGGTCGTTCGCCATGGCCCCACTGTAGAGGCGTGCGTAAAGTGAGGCGCATGCGCGCAGTATGGACAGGTTCCGTCACATTTGGCCTTGTCAACGTCCCCGTCAAGGCGTACGGGGCGACCGAGGACCACGACTTGTCGTTCCACCAGGTCCACGACAAGGACGGCGGGCGGATCCGCTACGAACGGCGCTGCGAAGTCTGCGGCGAGAAGGTGGAGTACAAGCACATCGACAAGGCGTTTGAGGAGGACGGCGACACGGTCGTGCTCACCGACGAGGACTTCGACTCGCTGCCCGAAGCAGACAACGACGAGATCGAAGTCGTGCAGTTCGTCCCCGCCGACCAGATCGACCCGCTGATGCTGGAGAAGTCCTACTACCTAGCTCCCGAGGGCAAAACGCCGAAGTCGTACCTGCTGCTGCGGCAGACCCTGCTGGATTCGGAGCTGATCGCCGTGGTGCGCTTCGCCCTGCGGCAAAAGACCAGGTTGGGCGTGCTGCGGGTGGTGAACAAGGTCATCGTGCTGCAGGGCCTGATGTGGGCCGACGAGGTGCGCGAGCTCGACTTCGACGACGAATTCAAGGGCACCAAGTCCCGCGCGAAGATCGGCGAGAAAGAGCTGAAGCTATCCAAGCAGCTCGTGGAGTCCTACGCCTCCGACTTCACGCCCGAAGAGTTCGAAGACGACTACCAGGCCGAGCTGCGCAAACTCATCGACGCGAAGTTCGAGCAGGGCGAGACCCTGGACACCGAGGCGACGTTCGGTTCGGATGGTTCGGAGGACGGTTCCGGTTCCGAGGACGACGACAACGTGGTGGACCTGATGTCCGCGCTGAAGGCGTCGCTGGATAAGCGGTCCTCCGGTGGTGGGAAGTCTGGGTCTGGGAAGAAGGGCAAAAGCGCTTAGCCCCACTGCTCCCCCCGTGACAGTTGACACTCAACTTAGGCTTACCTTAGTGTCGCCATAGTTCCTGCAATTTAGCTTAGGCTAACGTCACCTAACGAAGGGAAACGTAGTGAAACGTTCACACCGGATCGGCACCCTCGCCGTCTCACTTGCCACCGTCTGCGGACTGGTCGCCTGCTCGAGCGGCGAGACGGCCCCCACTGCCGGCAACGAAACCGGCACTGAGGTCAGCGCCGAAGTCAGCACAGAGGCGGGCGGCACCGCTGCCAGAACTCAGACCCGATCCGCCGAGGGCGCGGTCACCGTCACCGATGCCGCCGGCCGCACGCTCCAGTTCGACGAACTGCCGGAGCGCATCGTGCTGGCGGAGGGCCGCGCGGCGTACGCCACTGCCCTGCTGCAGGACAATCCGCTGGACAACGTCGTCGCCTACGGCCAGGACTTGGAAAAGGCGGCCGGGGCGTTCCGCGAGAAACTCTTCGAGATGCAGCCAGAAGCGAAGGACATGCCGGAGATCGGCATGATCCAGAAGGGCGACGTCACCGTGGAGAACCTGCTGGCGCAGAAGCCGGACGTGGTGATCATGACGCTGGACCAGAAGAAGTCCGTGGAAGAAAGCGGCTTCATCTCCGATTTGGACGCGGCCGGCATCACCTACGCGTTCATCGATTTCCGCCAGAAGCCGCTGGAAAACACCACGGTGTCCATGCAGCTGCTGGGCGACCTGCTCGGCCAGAGCGAGCGTGCGCAGAAGTACAACGAGTTCTACCAGGCCAAGGTCAAGGAGATCACTGACCGGGCGGCGAAGATCACTGATAAGCCGGATGTGTTGCTGTGGACGGCCGCCGGGTTCAGCGATTGCTGCGCCGTCGCCGGAGATGTGCACTTGGGCACCCTGATCACGGCAGCTGGCGGGCACAACTTGGGCCCCGAGGTGCTCGGCCCGGAGACGAAGACCATCACCCCGGAGAAGCTGGTCGAGCTCAATCCCGACAAGCTCATCGTCACCGGCGGCGAGTGGGCGCGCGACCCGAACAAGGCAGACACCTTCCGCCACGTTGAGCTGGGCTACCAGTCCAACCCCGACCTCGTGCTCGAAACGTGCGAAGGCCCGCTGCAGCAGCCGGGCATGGAGCTTCTCGACGCACCAAAGGAAGGCAACTACTTCGCCATCTACCACCAGTTCTACGACAACCCCTTCAACGTGTTCGCCCTCGAAGCGTTTGCGAAGTGGCTGCACCCGGAGGAGTTCGCGGACCTGGACCCCGCGCAGGACTTCAAGGACTTCCACAAGGAATGGCTGCCGTTCGAGTACAGCGGCGTGTTCTTCGCCGACCCAGCACACCCGGAGGCGATCTAGGGCATGACCACGCACGTGCCCGCGAAACCTGACGTGGCTGAGGACGCCCGCCAGACCGCGATTGACAGCTACCTCAAGCGCGGGCGGAAGAAGTCCTTCGCCATTGCCGGCCTGCTGGTCGCGGTAGTGGTGAGCTTCCTGTTTGCCGTTGTGGTCGGCCCGATCGACATCGCTGCGGCCGACGTGTTTAACGCGGTGTTCCGCCCGGAGCGGGTGGACGAGCAGACCCTGGTGGTGATTCGCACGCTGCGCCTGCCGGCCGCGGTGATGGCGGTGCTGTGCGGTGCCGCGCTGGGGCTTGCGGGCGGCCAGATGCAGACGATTTTGGACAACCCGCTGGCGGAGCCGTTCACCCTCGGTATCTCGGCCGCAGCGGCGTTCGGCGCCGCGCTGTCCATCGTGATGGGCTGGTCGCTGGTGGCCAACCCGCAGTTCAACCTCGCCGCCACCGCCGCGCTGGCGGCGCTGATCGCCGTGGCGATTGTGGCGGGCGCTTCAGTGTGGCGCGGTGCCACGGCCGAGTCGATGATCCTGCTCGGCATCGCACTGTCCTTCTTCTTCCAGGCCTTGCTGTCGCTGCTGCAGTACGGCGCCAACGTCGAGGCGCTACAGCAGATCGTCTTCTGGACTATGGGGTCGATGCAGCGCGCAAATTGGACAGCGAACATCATCCTCGCTGTTGTCCTCGCTGCGGCGATCCCGTTCTGCGTGGCCAACGCGTGGCGCCTGACCGCGCTGCGGCTTGGCGACGACCGCGCCGCCGCCCTCGGCATCGACGTCAAACGCCTGCGCCTTGCCACCCTGCTCGTCGCATCGTTTTTGGCGGCCGCGTCTGTGGCGTTTACCGGCATCATCGGGTTCATCGGGCTCGTCGGACCCCACGTGGCGCGCATGCTCGTGGGCGAGGACCAGAAGTTTTTCCTCCCCGCCGCGGCCGCCGCGGGCGCGATGCTGCTGAGCCTGGCGTACGCCGTGTCGCTGTCTATCATCCCCGGCCTGGCCATCCCGATCGGCATCATCACCTCGCTGGTCGGCGTGCCGTTTTTCGTGTTCCTCATCTTCACCCGTGCCCGCCGGAAGGGGGCCTAAAACCATGACTGTTAGCGCGCAGAACCTCTCCGTTTCCTACGGACGGTCCACCATCGTGCACTCGTTGTCGTTCGGCCCGCTCGAGGGCGGGACGGTCGTCGGCCTGATCGGCCCCAATGCCGCCGGCAAGTCGACGCTGGTCAAAGCCATCGCCGGGATTAAAAAGCCGACGGCGGGGTCGGTGACCATCAGCAAGGGCGGCACGGAGCTCACCGGCAGGGACCGCGTGGAGGCGATCGGCTATGTGCCGCAGGACCTGTTGAGCAGCGCCACGCTGACCGCGTTCGAATCGGTCATGGTCTCCGCCCGCCGCCGCGGCGTCGACGGGTGGGATCCGCTGGAGCGCACCGCCGATGTCATGCACCGTTTGGGTATCACGCATCTGTCCGACCGGCTGGTCTCGGACATGTCGGGTGGTCAGCGCCAGCTCGTCGCTGTTGCGCAGATGCTGGTGCGCGAGCCGAGCGTCATGCTTCTCGACGAACCCACGTCCGCCCTCGACCTACGCCACCAAGTCGAACTGCTCCAGCTCATCTGCGACGAGGTCCGCGGGACCGACCGGGTGGCGCTGGTGGCCATCCACGACCTCAACCTCGCCGCCCGCTACTGCGACGAGCTACTCGTGCTCAAGGCCGGCCGCCTCGTCGGCCAAGACACACCCCATGCGGTGCTCACTCCCGACCTGCTCGAAGACGTGTACGGCTTCCGCGCCCGCGTCCTAGACGACGCCGGTGTGCCCGTGGTCTGCCCCGTGTAGGGAGGACAAGTGGGGTGTGGCTAGCCCCACTGCGGGTTGTCCACGTCCACACCTTCAGCCGCCGCGTGGGCGGTGACCAGCTCGAGCAGGTAATCCTGCGCGCCGTTGTACGCCTCGTGGAAGCGGGGGTCGCCAACGTACATGCGCGCGAGGATGAGTTGGCGAGCCGGGGTGGCGTCGTACCACTGGGCGATGCTGGCGCGATGCCGCTCCACTAGGGCCGCGGCTTCTTCGGAGCCGGGTTCCACGCCGGCGTCACGGGCTTTGACCAGGTCCGCGGCGAGCGCGTCCTGTTCATCCTTGAGGCGCTTGAAGTCGCCTTCGCCCATCTGCGCGAGCTTTTCCTGGGACTGCGCCCACTCCGGGGTATCACCCCAGCGCTGCTCGGCTTCTTCCTGGTAGGCGGGCATATCCTCGCCGAGGTACTTCTTCATTGCGTCCATGTTGATGGTTCCTTTCGTTGCGTTGTCAATGAGGTGCTGGACAGATGCGAGCTGGGCGTCGAGCGTGCGCCGTCGAGAAGCGAGTGCTTCCTGGTGGTGTTTGAGGGCGCGGGTGAGGGTGGCCCCGGAGGCGTCGAGAAGCTTGGCGATCTGCGCAAGCGGCACGCCGACGCCGCGGTAGAGAGCGATGGCCGCGCCGCGCTCGAGGTCGGCCTCGCTGTAGACGCGGTGGTCGGCCCAGGTGCGCGCGGGCGCGATGAGGCCGATCGCCTCCCAGTGGCGCAGCGCCTTCGTGGATACGCCGAGGGCCTCCGCGGCTTCGCCAATCGTGTACTCGTTACCATCTGCCATGATTGCGATTGAACAGCTTGCCGTAGGGGCAAGCGCAAGTTGGGAGCGATGATGGACGAAATCCGCGTGGGCGATGCCGAGCGTTCGGACGCGCTGGACCGGCTGGGCACCCTGTTCGCGGACGGCTACCTCGATGTGGGCGAGTTCGAGGAACGCACAGGTCAGGCGGCGGTTGCTCGCACGCGCGGGGAGCTTTCGGTGCTTTTCGACGACCTCCCGGCCGAGCCCGTCGCATTGGATAAGCGCGAGCCGTCTGAGGTTGAACTGGAGGAAAAGCTCTCCGCGAAGCGGAAGTTGGACACCGCGATCTACACCACGTTGATCGGCGGCCTAGCGGTATTTTTCGTGCTGCAGATCGGGCTCGACCTGGACTACGCCTGGGTGGTGTGGCCGGTGGTGGGCATTCTCGCGGTCGCTTGGTACGCCGTCTTCGACATCTCCGACGAGGAGGACGAGATCCTCGAGGAACTGCTGGAGAAGGAACGCTCCGATCGCGCCGAGCGGCTGAAACTCGCCGCCGAGCGCCGCAAGGAGCTTGGGAAATAACCGGGAGTTTCCTGTGCCCGACGGTTAGAGTGGGTGCATGATGTTGCGACGCGTGGTGGCGCTGGGTGTGGTTGGTTCTGTCGGGCTGGTTTCGGGTTGCGCGGGGGGTGGCGAGCGCGAAACCGTGGTGGTCACGTCCACGCAGTGGGTGGATCCGGATTCGGGCGCGGTGGCGGAGCCTGATGCGGGCGAGACTAAGGCTGAGGGCGAGGCTGAGAACGCCGCCGATTGGCGCACCGAGTACGAATGGGTCCTCTCCCACCCCGGCGACTACCCCGTGAACGCCGCGGCGCAGTACACCCCCGACGGCACCTACGAGTACGCCCTGGTTGAGGCCACCGGTGGCGGCACGCCCGAACTCCTGCTCGCGGTCGGTGGCAGCGACACCACACCGGTGATCGTGTTCACCATCGGCGACGACGGCAAGGCGCGCGCGTCCACGGACGTGCTCATGATGGGCGCGCCCGGCAACGGTGGCGGCCGGTTGGCGGTGCGGGCGTCTGCGAGTGGCAGGGGCGTGTACCAGATCAGCGGGTCGTCGCTGGGCAAGGAATCCGTTTCTGAGCTGTTTACGTTGCATGGCACGTCGCTAAGCGGAGGCGCAAAGGAGACCTTCCCTAGCGAAGGCCACCTCCCGGACCACCAACTCATCGACTGGATCCCGGTGAGCAACCCGCAGCCGCTTCGCGACGGCAACCTGACGGTGCTTCCACCCTCCGGCGAGAGTGCGAGCGGGGGTGATTCGCAAACTGCTCCTTCGATTCAGATCGAGTTCGTGGGCAATGTGGTGCGCAAAACCGGTGAAGAGCTTATGGCGCCGCGTGGCTTAGACATGCCCAACGGCCAGGATCCGCAAAGCGAGTACTTTTTACTTTGGCTGGATCAGCCCATGTCTGTGACGGGGTTTGTCGGTGGCGGCACCGATACAAAGGAGATTCAGTATGTCGCGTTAGGCAGCCGCGAGCTGTGGCCGCGAGGCCCTGAAGAGAAAAACATTGAGTGGGAAGGCCGCGTTGGCGAGAGAATCAGAATTCTGAAAGACAAGGACGATATCGGCTTCCCTTCCGATACTTCGATGCCTCTCGGTGCCCTGTGGATCTCGCCCGAAGACACGTTTGAAGTGCTGAATTAACCCACCTTCGAACAGGTGTTCTAATTCTGGGATGGCCGTGTCGGCCGCGTTGTTAGATTGAGTTCATCACTTTCAAACAACCACACTCCCGGTAGGAAGGAGGGGCCATGACCAGCGAGATTACCCGGTGCGTCGACGAGATTTCTTCAGCGCTGCGCACGCTTAGCACACTGTTCGAGGACCCCTCCGCCCTCGCATTTGAGGACGTCCGACACGACATGGAGCGCCTGGAGGAGCAGTTCAAAAAGAAGGCATCTATCGACGCAGCATTCGCCTTCATCGCCGACCGGGACGATGCCGGGCGCGTCGTCGGGGCCAATTACCCGAACGCGTACCTGCAACAGTGCCTGGACCTGTCCAAGAGCGAGGCCTACAACCGCCTCGAGCGCGGCCGGTTGCTGTACGGCGCACCGCCGGAGCCCACCCCTCCCCTGCCCGAAGACGAGGAGGACCTGTTCGACTTGGCCGGCGAGGATGCCGAGGCCGAAGCCCAGGCCGCCGCTGAAGAAGAGCGCGCCCGCCAGAAGAAAGCGCGCGAGAACTCGTCGAAGGTCAGCGCGGAAAAGCAGGACATTATCCGCCGCGAGCTGGACAAACTGCTCAAGGCCGCGTCCTGCGAGCGAACCCGCATTCATTCTGAGGCTATGGAGGAAGCACTGCACCGCAGCCCCGAGGACCTGCGCCTGTTCGTGCGCAAGGCGGTGAACGCGGCGAACCGGAAGCACGCGCCCCACTCCAACCCGAACGCCGGGTTTGAAAAGAGGAGTGCCACCTTTGGCCGTCGCAAGGCAGACGGCATGGTGGACATCCACATCAACGCCACCGCCGGCCACGCGGCGCTAATGAAGGCGCACATGGACAAAGGGCTGGCGCCGAACTCGAACCTGCCGGAGGAACTGCAGGGCGAGGCGGATTCGCGCACACCGGAGCAACGCCGATTCGATCAGTTTTTCGCCATCTTTGAGCAGTACGAGGAGCAATGCCAGAAGTCGAACGACGGCGCCGCCTCCGTGGTGCTTGCGCTGACTCTCGACGACCTCGCGGACGGCGACGCCGCGATGCTCTTCGACACCAACACCGGCATCGAGGTGGACTGCTTCGACCTCGTTCGCCTGGGCATGGACGGTACAACCGACTTCCTGCTGCAAGTCGACGGGGTCAGCTCCGTGCCGCTGTGGATGGGGCGCACCAGCCGGCTGGCGTCGGTGGCCCAGCGCATCGCAATGTTTGCGGTGCAAGGGGTCTGCTCCTGGCTCGGGTGCACCGCGGCCATGTCGGAGTGCGAGGCCCACCACATCCTCGCGTGGATCAAAGGCGGAAACACCGACATCGAAAACCTCACCGGGCTATGTCGCGAGCACCACAGGTGCAACAACGACCACAGAGACGGCTCCTTTAACAAGGGGTACATGGATTTCGACCCCAATACGGGCAGGTCAGGGTTCCGACGGCGCCCGAGCGACCCGTTGCAATTTAACCAATCAGTCCCGGCGAAACATTCGGCGGTGAGCAGGATTTATGCCGCGAAGGGCAGGTGCGAGTGCGCCAAACACACTGGCCGCGACCCCGCGTTCTACCCGCCCGACCACCCGCCGATGAAAGATGCCTGGACACCGATACGGGTGTGACACCCCTGAGCGTAGCGTGGTCGGCATGCGCATTTACACCGTGGGCCACTCCAACCTCGACTTCGACGACTTCACCGCGATGCTTTCCGCAGCCGGGGTGAAGTCCATCGTTGACGTGCGCAAACTCCCCGGGTCCCGCAAGTACCCGTGGTTCAACGACGACCACCTCGCCGCGCAACTACCCGAGCACGGCATCGCGTACAGTCGCAGCGAGGGCCTCACCGGCCGCCGCAACGTCTCACACACCGTCCCCTTCGAGCTCAACGGCAACTGGCGCAACCGCAGCTTCCACAACTACGCCGACCATGCCCTCGGAAGCGAGTTCGCCGACGCCCTCGCCGAACTGCGCCAGCACGCCGCCGAAACCCCCACCGCCGTGATGTGCTCCGAAGCGGTGTGGTGGCGCTGCCACCGCCGCATCATCGCCGACCACCTCATCGCCCACGGGGACGAGGTTGGCCACATTATGGGGACCACGGCGGAGGGGGCGTCGATAAGCAATGCAACCTTGAACGACGGCGCCGTCGTCGGCGACGACCTCCTTGTCCGCTACCCAGAATTCACCTGAAAGAAACCTCACCGCAAAACGGCCTTTCTAAGGTTGCTCTCACACAACCTACCTAAGAAAGAAAGGCCCCTCGTGTCCGCCCGTTACCGCATCCAGCTGATCACCGCGACCACCACCGCCGCCCTCGCCGCCGCCTTCACCCCGTTCACCCCGGCGGCGCTGGCGGCCGAGACCTCCGAGTTCACCATCTCCAACGTCACTGACTTCCACGGCTACTGGGAGGAAACGAAGTACGTCCCGGGCGCAGCCCACCTCAAGTGCGCCGTAGACGAGGCCGCCGCGGGCAAGACCCACGTCTTCACCTCCGCCGGCGACAACATCGGCGCCTCCCCCTTCGCATCGAAGCTGCTCAACGACGCCCCCACCCTGGAGATCCTCAACCGGATGAACCTCCAAGTCTCCGCACTGGGCAACCACGAGCTCGACGAGGGCGCCGAGGACTTCTCAAACCGCGTCACCAAGGCCGCGGACTTCGACTACCTCGCCGCCAACGCCAAGACTGTGAAGAACACGAAGGACTACGTGGTCAAGGACCTCGACGGCGCGAAGGTCGCCTTCGTGGGCACCATCACCGACGACATGCCGAACCTGGTCAACCCGAAGTCCATCGAGGGCATCGCCTGGAACGACCCGGTCGCAACCACGAACAAACTCGCCGAGCAGCTAAAAGATAGCGGCGAGGCCGACGTGGTCATCGCACTCGTGCACGAGGGCGGCATCAAGGCCGACGAGTTCTCGGACGCCGTCGACGTGGCGTTCCTCGGCCACTCGCACCAGTCGATCGAGCCCACCGGCGAGAAGCCGCTTTTGATCCAGGCCGGCTCCTACGGCGCCAACCTTGCCAACGTGGACCTGAGCTTCGACCGCGCCACCAAGAAGCTGACCGTGAGAAACGCCGAGCTTCTCGACGCCGACACGATCCGCGCCTGCGACACCCCGCAGCCCGAAATCGACGCCGTGGTCAAGGACGCGCTGGCGAAGGCCGGCACCGAGGGCAAGAAGGTCATCGGGCACACGGACGAGGACCTGTACAAGGCGGGCGACAAGGAGTCCCAGCTCAACAACTACATCGCGGAAGCGACCCGCCAGGGCGTGACCCAGAACTCGTCGGTCACCGCCGACATCGGCGTGATGAACGCGGGCGGCGTCCGCGCCGAGCTCGAGGCCGGCGACGTCACCTACGAGCAGGCGTTTTCCGTCCAGCCGTTCGGCGGCGAGAACACCTACGTCGAACTGAAGGGCTCCGACGTGGTACAGGCGCTGGAGGAGCAGTGGCGCGACGACCCGGACCGCCCCATGTTTCCGCTGGGCATTTCCGACAACGTCTCCTACACCTACGACCCGGCCGCGCCGGTCGGCTCCAAGATCACCTCCGTCACCGTCGACGGCGCCCCGATCGACCCGGAGAAGACCTACGTGGTGGCCGGCTCGACCTTCCTGCTCGCCGGCGGCGACAACTTCAAGGCCTTCACCAAGGGCTCCGAGCCCGCGAACTTGGGCTACGTGGACCTCAACGCGCTGGTGGAGGCGCTCAGCTCCGGCCAGAAGCAGCGCACCGGCCAGTCCAACGTGGGCGTCCACCTCCCCGCCCCGCTCACCGCGGGCAAGGAGGCAACCATCGAGCTCAGCTCCCTGCTCTTCGACAAGGGCGAGGCCGCCACCACCGCCACCGCAACGCTTGGCGACGCCTCCGGTTCCGCCTCCATCTCCCCCAACAACGGCGACCAGACCGCCAACGAGTACGGCACCGCCACCGTGAAGCTCACCGTCCCGGCGGGGATGTCTGGCGCCCAGGAACTGCGCATCACCACTGACGCCGGCACCGAGGTGACCGTCCCCGTCGAGGTCGCGCCCGCCGCGGGGCAGGCCGAGCCGAGCAAGCCCACGCCGAACGAGCCCGCCCCGAGCAAGCCCGCCCCGAGCACGCCAGAGCCCGCTGCCGACAACGGCTCGAGCACCGGCAACCTCGGCTGGATCATCCCGGTGGCCATCGCGGGCGCCTTCGGGCTGGCCAACCTGGTGGCACTGCTGTTCCCGTTTGCGGTAGACGGGGTGCTGGGGCCGATTGCTAAGCGCTAGCCCTCGTGCTTGCGGCGGGTGGCCATGAACAGGCCGGCCGCCACCAGCGTGAGCGCGCCGAGGCCGAGCACCACGTAGCGCAGGAAGGCGGCGGGCTCAGAGGATTCGCCCCCTGAAGCAACTCCAGCATCCGCCGAACCCGCGACCACGCCGCGGATCCATTCGGCTTGCTCCGCCACCGGTGCCACCGCCACCGCGCCGTTGGAGTTCATCTCCTCCTCGGTCGGGTTTTCCGGGTCCTCGAACAGGCCCGCCGACATCACGCCGGCGACCTTGCCGCCGGAGAAGATGGCGCCGCCGGAGTCGCCAGGCTGGATCCGCGCCCCGTGCTTTAGAGCGACGTCGAGGGCGGACGGAGCGTCGAAAAGCGCGAGCGGCGATTCTCCGCGCACCGTCGCCTCCGCGGCGGGCAGCTTGGTCGAGCCGCCGGAGCCGTCGGAGGACCAGCCGTAGATATTCACATCACCCGACGGCACCGTGTCCGCAACCGTTGCGTAGGTGGAAAGCCCCAGGTCTTCGGTGGTGTGCAGCAGCGCGATGTCGCCGCGGGGCGCGACCTCGTGGCGGTCCACCTGGAACACCTTCTGGTCCTCGCCCTGGCCGGTGCGCACCGAGCCGCCGGGCTTGGCGGCCGCCTCGACGCAGTGGCGGGCCGTGATCACCCAGTGCGGGTCGATGGCGGTGCCGGTGCAGACGCCGTCGTCGGGGTCGGAGTCGTCCACGCGCACTGAGACCACCGGTTCGGCTTCCGCCGCGTCGCCGGCGAACTGCTCGGATTCCATCGCCCACGCGGGCTGCGCCGCCAATGCGACACCAACTGCAACACCAACTGCAACACTAAATGCCAACTTTTTCATCATTTTCCTTTCCAACCACCGCCGTAAGGCGGCGAACAATACTTTCCATCGGCCCGCGCCGGAACACGGCGAGCCAGCCGTACGCGATCACGGCGGCGCCGATCACACTCACCCACACCCCGACCCACTGCGCGCTCAGCACGTGCAGGCAATACAGAGTCAGCGTCATCCGCCCCAGCGGCGCGAGCCACCCCAGCCATCGCCCCGCCAGGCAGCACAGGGAGCAGATGCCTATCGACGCCCCGGCGGTCCCCACCACATCGACGAGCCCGCCGGCGTGGCCGGTGGCGTCGAGAAGCAGGGGCAACGGCACCCACCACCGCAGCGCAACATCGGCCGCGAACAGCACGCACCCGATGGCCGCCCCGGCGCGCAGCGGCATGCGGCGCGCGAACAGGATCCCGGCGACCATGAGCACTGCCCACATCAGCGGCGGGTACGGCGAGCTGGACGGGGCCAGCGCCGCGGAGCCCAACGTGCCGGCGAAGGCGAGCCAGGCAAGCCACGCCGAATCCAGCCTCGGCGCCCACGCGAGGACGATCATGCAGATCCCGATCGTGCCCAGGACCACCTCGATGGTTCCGGAGAACGGCACCAGCGCGAAGTGCAGCGCAATCAGGCACGCCCCGCGCACCACGAACTGCGCCGGCCGGGCGCGCATGAGCCCCATGGACACCCCGGCGAGGAACGCGAAGAGCCCCGCGGGGAAGCCGAACAGCAGCTGCGCAGCGACGCCGCCCGGCGCGGTGAGGTGCGCGACGATCATCGCCATAAGCGCCACCGCCCGGGCCGCGTCGATTCCAACGATTCTGGTCTGCATGCCGCTTGAAGCTACGAACCCGCGTGTTGCGCCCGCGTTAACCCGGATGTTTACGCGCGCGCAACATCGCGGCGCATACGATCGCAACCATGACAATTCGGGTGCTTATCGTGGACGACGAGGCCTTCCTCGCCGACGCCATCGCCACCGGCCTGTCGCGCGCCGGGATGCACACACGCGTCGCCTACGACGGGTTTGAGGCGCTGAAGCTAATCGACGAGCTGCCGCCCGACGTCGTCGTTTTGGACCGGGACCTGCCCGGGGTGCACGGCGACGCGGTGTGCAGGCACGTCGTGGAGTCCCAGCCCGCCACGCGGGTGATCATGCTGACCGCGTCCGGGGCGCTGGACGACCGGCTGGAGGGCTTCGACCTCGGCGCCGACGACTACTTGGCCAAGCCGTTCGAGCTGCCGGAGCTGGTGGCGCGGGTGAAAGCCCTGGCGAAGCGCAACGCGCCGGCGCGCGGCGAGGTGTACCGCTGCGGGGACGTGCGCCTGGACACCTTCCGCCGCGAGGTGACCCGCGGCGAGACACCTGTGAGCCTGAGCCCGAAGGAGTTCGCGGTGCTCAAGGTGCTCATGGAGGCCGGCGGCGGGGTGATCTCCGCCGAGGACCTGCTGGCGGAGGCCTGGGACGAAAACGCCGACCCGTTCACCAACTCCCCGCGCGTGACGGTGTCGCACCTGCGCAAGAAGCTCGGCGAGCCGCGCATCGTGCACACCGTCACCGGCGCCGGCTATTACGTGGCGGAGGCCGAGCGATGAGGCTGAGCCTGCGGGCGCGGATCACGGTGATGTTCGTGGCCACCGTTCTCGGCGTCGGCCTGGCGCTGATCGGACTGGTGTACGCGTACTTGAAGCTCACCCCGGTGCCGGTGATGGCGTCGTTTCCGGGCGCGGACGACGGCGTGGTCATCGACGGCGCCGTGCCGGTCACCGACGAGATCCTGCGCCGCATCCTCCTCGCCTCCCTCGGGGCGCTCGCGCTGCTCACGGCGCTGGCGGGCGTGGTGGGCTGGTTCGTGGCGGGGCTGGTGATCACCCCGCTGCGCTCGATCGCCGACGACGCCCGCACCGTCACCCGCGGCGACCTTTCCGCCCGCATCGACTACGACGGCCCCCGCGACGAGGTCGGCGAGCTGGCCGAGGCCTTAAACGCCATGCTGGACGAGCTCGCAGACGCCGTCGAGCGCCAGCGCCGCTTCGCCGCCAACGCCTCGCATGAGCTGAAGACCCCGATCGCGACCATTCAGACCGTCGCCGACGTTGCGCTTTCCGGCGGCGACGCTGACCTGCGCCCGGCGCTCGGCCGGATCCGCGAGGTCAACGCCCGCAACGCCGCGACCGTGTCTGCGCTGCTGCAGCTGGCCAACGTGCAGGTCCGCGACCGCGCACCGGTCGACCTGGCCGCCGCGTGCCGCGAGGTCGGCGCCGCCCACGGCATGGCCGTTACCGCCGAGCCGTTGACGGTCGAGGCCTCCCCCACCCTGATCCGCCAGGCCGTGGACAACGTCGCGCGCAACGCCGCGATCCACGGCACCGACGGGTCGATCGCGCTCCGGCGCGTCGGGGCCGGCGCCGAGATCACCGTCGAATCCGGCGGCGACCCGCTCGACCCGGCAGAGGTCGCCACCTGGACCGAGCCGTTTGCCCGCGCCCACCGCACCTCAGGTTCGGGCCACGGGCTGGGGTTGGCCCTGGTCAAGGCGATAGCGAAGGCCCACGGTGGCTCGCTCGAGTTGGCGGCGCGGGCCGGGGGCGGGCTCGTCGTAAAGCTACTGCTCCCTGCGTAGCGCGCCCTCGAAGCGGGCCTTCGCCGCCTCGATGTCCTCGGCGTTGTGGGAGGTGGGCACGTCCGCGCGGTCCGGGAAGACCGCCTTGCCCTGCGGCAGGTTGATCGCCGGCTGGTTCGGCTCCTGGCCGCCCTCACCGCGCAGGTGGGCGTGGGCGTAGTCGGCGCAGTGGTCCAGGAACACGCGCGGCGGGGCGAAGAAGTTGCAGCCGGTCAGCGCCTCGGAGAAGTCCAGGATGCGGTCGTAGTTGCCCTCCGGCTCGCCGATGAACATCCGCCGCAGCATCACCTCGGTAACGCGGGGGTCGCGGGCGTAGCTCATGAAGAAGGTGCCCTGCTTGCCCAGCGCGTCGCCGAAGGAGAGGTTGTTGCGCACGATCTCGAGGCCGTTGCCGTCCTCGTCTTCGACCTGGTTGACGGCGACGTGGCTGTTCGGCGCTTTCTCGTCCAGTTCGATGTCGGAGTGCTTCGTGCGGCCGATGACCTGTTCTTGCTCCTCCACCGGCAGGTCGTTCCAGTCCTTCAGGTTGTGCACGTACTTCTGCTCGACGATGTAGCTGCCGCCCTTCCAGATGCCGTCGCGGATGATCGCCACCTCGACGCCCTCCTGGCCGCGGGGGCTCTCAGTGCCGTCGACGAAGCCGAGCGGGTCGCGGAAGTCCTGGTACTGGAAGGCGTGGACCTCGTCGTGGTAGTCGATGTGGTCTTCCACGATCGCGTTGATGCGGCGCGCCAGCTCGAAGGCGACGTCGAACTCGTCGGAGCGGATGTGGAAGAACACATCGCCCGGGGTGGACGGCGCGTGGTGCTTAGCGCCCTGAAGCTCCACGAACTCGTGCAGGTGCTCCGGCTTGTCCAGCGCGAAGAGGCGGTCCCACATCTTCGCACCGATGCCGGCCACCGCGGTCAGGTGCGCCTTGGGGTAGCGGAAGCCCACGGCGTTGGTCAGGCTGGACAGGCTGGACAGCACCTCCAGCGCCGCCGCCTCGCCGCCTTCCTTGAAGCCGAGGGTGAGAAACAGCGCGTCCCGCGACTGCGGGAGGATCACGGTTTGGGTAACTTCTGCCTGGTTTCTACTCGTCATGGGGGTTAAGTATTCCCTATTGGCGCGAGTTGTGCCGGACCAGGGCTTCCACTACCGGTCCGGTCTCGCCGAAGACGTAGGCCCGAGCGAGCAGGTCGTGAAACTCGCGGCTCACCGACGGGTCCGCGTCGTCGTGCGGCACCGCCATCAGCACACCTGCCCCCTGGCCGATTAAGTAACTGTTCGCGGCGAAGATCGCGGTGCGTTTGTTGCCGTCTTCGAAAGGCTGGGCTCGAGCGACTTCGACGAAGAGGTGTGCGGCGGACCGGAGGGAGTCGTCAAGCTTGAGCTGCTGTTGCATGAGCGCGTCGAGCTCTTCAGCCGTGAGCGCCGCGGGTTCGTGCCGGCCGTGGGCGGTGTGCACGCCGATGCCCTGTTCCGCTCGGCGCAGCTTGCCGGGGTTGAGCGCGGCGCTGCGGGTGAGCTGTGCGTTGATACGCCCGAGATATGCCGCGGTGATTGGCTCGCCGGCGGTGGCGATGACGAACTCCGCAGCCGCCTCCAGGTCCTGCAGCAACGCCAGATCACCGCGGCCACGCACCCCGTCCGTATCGCCCGAGCGAAGGTAGCGGTCGGTGGCAGGACGGCTGGTGGACAGCCCGTCGAAGACGACACCGGCGGTGTAGATGACGTCGAGCAGATCGATCGCGTGCATGCCTTTACGCTACAGCTCCCGGATATACAGCAGCATCCGCGATCCGGCCTCGATGTTGGTGAAGCAGTGCCGCTCGTAGAACCGCCGCGCGCCCGCGTCCACCTCGTCGACGTTGATCTGCATCTCGCCCGCCCCGCGCGCCGCGAGCTCAGACAGCACCCGCGCCATCATCTGCGTGCCCAGCCCGCGGCCGCGGTGCGACGGGGCGACGTAGAGCTCCTCCAGCATCGCCACCGGGCCGTCGTAGTACGGGCTCGGCCGCAGCGTCAGGTACGCGAACCCGACCTCGCCTGCGAGCACCACGAGCACGTCGTCGCGGGCGATGAGCTGCGCGAACCTGCGCTCCAGGTTGTCGGGCACCGGGGTGTCGAACTCGGTGTTGAAGTCGTGCATTAGCTTTGCGACGAGCTCCGCCTCCCCCACCGTCGCCATCCGAATCACGGGCGCAGTCACAACACTGCCCACCCGACCGCCGCGGTGCCGATGACCACCGCCCAGGCCGGGGCCTTGAAGTTTTTCAGCGCCACGAACGCCATGGCCGCGACCGCCATCGTCGCCGGCCCGTGGATGCCGGAAGTGAACACCGGGGTGTACAGCGCCGCGGCGAGGATGCCCACCACGGCCGCGTTCGCGCCGGCAAGGGCGCTGGCGGCGTGCGGGTTGGCGCGCAGCCGGTCCCAAAACGGCATGATCCCGACGACCAGGAGTGCCGCCGGCAGGAAGATCGCCACCGTGGCCAGGGCCGCACCCCACAGCCAGTGAACACCCTCGGCCGAGGCGCCGAGGAAGGACGCGAAGGTGAACAGCGGGCCGGGCACCGCCTGGGCGGCGCCGTAGCCGGCGAGGAAGGTGTCGTGGTCCACCAGGCCGGTGGGCACCGTGGCCTGCTCCAACAGCGGCAGCACCACGTGCCCGCCGCCGAAGACCAGAGCGCCGGAGCGGTAGAAGCTGTCGAACATGCCCCAGCTCGTGCCCATGCGCCCAGTCAGTGGAAGCAGCGCGAGCAGCGCCGCGAACACTCCTAAGCTGACAATCCCTACGGTGCGGCTGGCGGTGGAGGTGCGTGTGGGGGCCGGAGGGGCGTCGATAGGCGAAAGCGCAAAGGTGGCTACGAGCATGCCCGCAACGATCGCGCCGACCTGGGCCGCGGGGTGCGGGACCAGCAGGACGATGAGGAAGGCAGCGAGCGCGACGGCCGCACGCAAGCGGTCCGTGACGATGCTTTTCGCCATGCCCATCACCGCCTGCGCGACGACCGCCACCGCCGCCGCCTTCAGCCCCGCGAGCCAGCCGGCGTCCGAGATGTCGCCGAGGCGCGCCACCCCGAGCGCGAACGCGACCATGAGGATCACGCTCGGCAGCGTGAAGCCCAAAAACGCCGCGAGCATGCCGCCGTAGCCTGCGCGCTTGAGGCCGATTGCCATGCCGACCTGGCTGGATGCGGGGCCCGGCATGAACTGGCAGAGGGCGACGAGGTCAGCGTATTCCTCATCGCTGAGCCACTTGCGCTTATCGACGAACTCGTCCCGGAAGTACCCCAAATGCGCCGTCGGCCCGCCGAAGGATGTCAGGCCGAGGCGGGTGAATATGCGCAGTACTTCCAACACAAGACGAGATGGTAGCGAAGGCAGCTACGCGACGGGCTGCGCCGACGCCTTTCGCCGGAAGAGCGCTATGACCAGCGCGGTCGCGGCCGCCATGGCGACGAAGCTCTCTGCGGTGGCCGCGGCCGACGTGGGCAATCCAAGGTCCTGCACCGTGCCGAACGTGTTCCAGGCCAGGTGCACGGCCACCGCGACCCAGATCCCGTTGAACACCCACACCAGCAGGGTAAACAGCAGCGCGTCGGCGACGTAGTGCGCGATGCCGACCGGGGAGCCGTACGCCTGCGGGTGCACGAGGACGAACGGGACCGCAGCGAGCAGCGCGCCGATCACCGGGTTCCGGGTCCACGCGGTGAACGCCTGGAGGAACACGCCGCGGAACGTCATCTCCTCGGCGAGCGCGGCGAACAGCAGCGCGACCAGCTCAACCGGGAAGTCGGCGCCGATGTTGCCGACCACCTGACCCCACGACGCGCCGTATCCGTACACGCCCACCAGCGACATGACCACAGAGATAACCACCAGGGCCACCGCGAAAGCCGCAAAGGGCACCCACGGCTTCGTGCCCGGCTGCCCGGTGAACACCGACGCGGCCGGCCGGCGCCCGATGAAGCGGACGGCGACAAGCACCGCGAGGATCTCCACAATCACCGACCCGTAGCCGAAGTACTTGTCGGCCGCGCCGCTGGAGGTGTCCACGCCCGCAGCTTCCAACGACAGGTCGAGCACTCCCGTAAACAGCACAGCGAGGACGGCCACCGCGAGGATTTCGCCGAGGGGCCTCCACCACGCGTAGTTCGGTTGATTGCGGGCGGCGAAAAAGAAATTCCCGGTGCGGGACACTGCGGCATGCTCCTTGTCTTTGTTGCGTGTGGGCTAACTGGGCCATGGTATGCCTCGCGGTTGATATGTGCAGAGGCACGAGTCCGCGTCGCCGCGCCCACCGCGCTAGACTCTCCGCCGGAAAAATTCACGAACGCGTTTGGGAGGTCCACGGTTGCACCACTTCAGCCCGCTGTTTGAGATGGGCCCTGCGCGGCGCGACCACATCCCGGCGTTCCGCGTCGCGCTCGGCGTTGCGGCCGCGATGTTTACCCTGCTTGCGCTCGGCCGGCTGGACCTTGCTATCTACGCGAATTTCGGCGCGTTCACCGGGGTCTACGGGCGCCACGCCACACGCCAGGTGCGGCTGAAGCATCACATCCTCGCGGGTTCCGCCTTAACGCTGTCGGTTACTCTCGGCGCGACGATTGCGTGGTTGGATTTGAGTCCCTGGCTGCTCATCGCCGCCACCGCCCTGGTGTCCTCGGCGTGGGCGACGGTGGCGCTGGCGAACGACATGAAGCCGACCGGTTCCGTGTTCGTGGTGTTTTCTGTCGCCGCGGTCGGCTCCCTCAACAACCCGGTCCACCCGGCGCTCGCCTTCGCCATCGCCGGTAGCGCAGCGTTGTTGTGCGTTGCGCTGGGGCAGCTGTCCCACCTCATCGGCGAGGGCCCGGGCGGCGACGCGAAGGAAACCGAGCACCCCTCCCGCGCCCCCGACGCGGGCCGTGTTCCCTGGCGGCGCCTGCGCGTCGAGGCGCGCCGCTTCTTTTTCGCCCCGCTGCTCGCCGGCGTGCTGGGCCTGATTTCCGTGACGATCTTCGACCCGCTATCGCATTCCTACTGGGCGATGGTCGCCGCGGTTGCGCCGCTGGTGAACTCCCGGTTCAAGGTGCAGTACTACCGGGCGATCGAGCGCGTGCTGGGCACCCTGACCGGCATCGCGGCCGCCGGTTTCCTGCTGTCACACCCGATGCAGGGCTGGCAGATCGTCGTGTGGATTGTAATTTTGCAGTACCTCACCGAGATGTACGTGACCCGCAACTACACCATCGCGGCGACGTTTATCACCCCGACGGCGCTGCTCATGATTCAGGTCGTCGACGCCGCCCCCGTCGCGCCGATGCTGCTCGCCCGTACCGCGGAAACTGTCATCGGTGCGATCGCGGCGCTTGTCATCATCGCGGTGGGCTACGTGCGCAAGTACCCCACCGTGGTGTTGCCGGGACGGTAGCGCACTTGCTTCACGACGGCGCTCCGCCCCACCCCGCGGCCCTACCTTCCGTCGCCAGTAGTGATGTTCCAGGCGAGCCCGAACTTGTCCTCGACGACACCGAAGTGCGCGCCCCACGGCGCCTGTGTGAACGGCATGGTGACCTTGCCGCCGCCGCGGGTGAGCTTCTCGATGAGCTGCTCGCCCTCCTCCGGCGACTCCACCTCAGCGGTGAAGCCGAAGACCCCACGGTCCAGCGTGCTGGAGTTGTTCTGCAGGTCGTCGCCGCCGCCGAGCGTGAACGGTCCGGTCAGGGTGCCGTGTGCGACGGCGTCGCGCGGCGGGTCGAACGGGAACTGCGCGCCGCGGTCGAGCTGCTCGCCGTAGGTGATGATGTCGAGCTCGCCGCCGAAAAAAGTGTTCCTAAAGATCCGATTGAGTAGCGAGGAAGCACCGCTCCTAGCCGAATTTGCGCATTCCGAAGGCATGACTGTTTCCGAATTCGCTCGATCCGCCATCATGGAAAAGGTCGAAGACCTCCAAGATGTTGACGAACTTCGTGCTGCTCTCGAGTTCGACTCCGGTGAGAGGTTCACTACGGACGAGATTTGTCGCGAGTTGGGGTGCTAAAGAATCGGAAGCTGTTGACACAGGAGGCGAAAACGTAGGGTGGGCGGCATGAAGGACCTGACCATCGCTCCCGGCCCGGGGATCCCCGGCGGCGTGGTCATAGCCGCCGTCGACCTGACGGAGCGGTTCGCCAAGTCGTCGGGCCCGGGCGGCCAGGGCGTCAACACCACCGACAGCAAGGTGCAGCTCTCCCTCGATGTCGCGGCGTGCGCATCGCTTTCCGACGCCCAACGCCGCCGCATCTTGCGCAACCTCGGACACCGCCTGGACGGCACCGTCCTCACCGTGGCCGCGTCGAACCAACGGTCGCAGATCCGCAACCGCGCCGAGGCGCGCGAGCGTTTGGCCGCCCTGCTGCGCGAGGCGCTCGCCCCGCCGCCTCCTCCGCGCCGGAAGACGAAGCCGACCAGGGGCTCGGTGCGGCGCCGTCGAGAAGCGAAGATGCGTCGCTCGGAGCTGAAGTCCACAAGGAAGCGACCTCAGATTCCCTAGAGCTGTCGCCATCGACCACAAGCTCCCTGGGCCAGTAGGCTTCGGCGCATGGAACAGACTTACACATGGCAGCACGTAAACAACCCCTCAATCCAGAACGAGGCCCGAGTGCAGTTTCACCGAACTGGCTTGACGGCTAGCGGTACCCAGGTCGGGGAAGGGTACGAAGCCACCTGGGAACTGAGTGCTGTAGAGAACTGGGTAACCCAAAACGTGGAGGTCAACGTCGTGGGCGACGGTTGGGAGCGCCACCTTGAGCTCACACGGACCAAAGATGGCGAGTGGACATCGACTACTAAAGAATCGGGTACCCAGCCGAACGGTCTCCCATCCCCTGGCATTGTGCAACCAGCTGATCTTGAAACTGCACTGGACTGTGATCTCGGACTATGCCCATTGACAAACGCGATGCCCATCCGGCGCCTCGGGTTGCTCGAAGAAGATGTCTCCAAGACTCCGCTCATCATGGCCTGGATTGATATGCCTTCCCTCCAGGTGATCGCCTCGGATCAGTACTACAGTTCAATCGACTCACACAAAGTTCGCTACGCAAGCGGAACACGAGGAGTCGATGTAGAGCTCGAAGTAGACGAAGATGGGGTTGTCGTCTACTACCCCGACATGGCTCGACGCATTTAGAGTCGCTGACCTGCTACGCCGAGGCAGCCTGGAACGGCTGAATCCGTTCGATTTCCGCCAGGATTTTGTCTTCTGCCACATCCAGGTCGTACTGGGCCTGTAACCCGAGCCAGAATTGGGGGCTCATCTCGAAAAACTTCGCTAGACGAAGGGCCGTGTCAGCCGTTACAGCGCGCTTACCGTGAACAATTTCGTTGATCCGGCGGGGCGGAACGCCGATGGAGACGGCCAGCTTGTGCTGGGTGATCTCCATTTCCTTGAGAAAGTCCTCCATAAGGATCTCACCCGGATGAACCGGAGGGAGCTTGTCAGTGGTAGTCAACGATCTCAACCTCCTCTGGCCCCGCGGCGGACCACCGAAAACAGATCCGCCACTGGTCGTTGATTCGAATGCTGAACTGACCCCGCCGGTCACCTTTCAACGCCTCGAGCCGGTTCCCCGGGGGAATCCGTAACTCATCAAGCGTCTGCGCGTACCCAAGCTGGCGAAGCTTGCGCAGCGCTACTGAGTGAATGCGGGAATCGATCGAGCGAACCCGCTCTCGATTCCACAGACGCTCAGTGTCCTTGTCAGCGAACGACTGGATCATGTCTCACCCTATCCCCCATAACGCGAAGCGTCAATAACGCACAACGTTAAGTTTGTGCTCACCCGAATGCAAATGCACACCCACTTTACGCAACCACACCGTCGCAAGCTCCGCATTACGGTGATTACCGTGAAGACAATAAACGGGAAGCCGATCAGTGAAGATCAGGTTGATGCTTGGGTCACCGAAGCCGAAAATGGCTACGAGATCGAGTTCTTACGCTCTCGCGGGAGTGACCCTCGCGATTCAAAACGCTCCACTACGCCGGAAGGCTGAGTCCCCGCCTGGAGACCAGGCTGCACTTTCTAAGCCCCGCCCCCATAATGATGCTCATGAGCGACCCGAACCTCACTATCCGGCAAATTACCTTCGACTGTCACGATCCGTCTAGGCTCGCCGAGTTCTGGTCAGCCGCAGCCGGCTGCGAAATCGCCGCGGATTACGGCGATTTCGTGATGGTTGATTCGACTCCAGCGCTAGGGTTTCAGCGCGTCGAGGATCCCACGCCTGGCAAGAACCGCATGCATATCGACGTTGGCGGGGCGGAACGCGAAACCTTAGTGGAGCGCCTCACAGACTTGGGCGCTACCGAACTCACCACCCACGAGGCGCCAGGACTCGTATGGACCGTGATGCAGGATCCGGAAGGCAACGAGTTCTGCGTGGGCAGCCCCGAGGCCTAGTTACACATTGAACTTGAACTCCACGGTATGTAGTTGCAAAGTAACTTTCTCGAGAACCTCGCCACCCACGTCGCTCCCGCGTTGGGTGGCAGCCGAACCACAAAGGATCAGTCATCTGCTATCCCATCGACTAATTCTTGCAGGTCGCAGGACCTTCGCGTAACTGTCAGTTCAGCACACTTTGAATAGTTCAGCACACGATGTATTGTTCAGCACATGCTGACTATTGCTTCACGCCTCGACGTCATGAACCGGCTCGGCCGGGCCATGGCGGATCCGACGCGTTCCAGAATCCTGATGACACTACTCGACGGCCCGAGCTACCCGGCCGTACTTTCGCGCGACCTGGGCCTGACCCGCTCAAACGTCTCGAACCACCTGACCTGCCTGCGTGACTGCGGCATCGTCGTTGCCGAGCCGGAGGGCCGCAAGACACGCTACGAAATCGCCGATCCGCACCTCGCGGCAGCGCTCAACGCGCTGGTGAACGCGACGTTGGCTGTCGACGAAAACGCCCCGTGCATCGACCCTGAGTGCTCGGTGCCCGGCTGCGGCGAGAAGGGAGAGGACGCATGAGCTCGGCGTGTGGATGCGAACACGAACCCGCCACGGAGATCGAAGAACTCGATCGGCCATGGTGGAAGGACCCCGAGTTGCTACTGCCGATCTTCTCCGGCGTAGCCCTCTGCATAGGCCTGGCGCTGGGCTGGTCCGGGCTAGAGACACCCGCGACAGTACTGTTCTGGGGCGGCCTGCTGCTAGGGGCGTATACGTTCGCGCCCGGCGCGATCCGGAACCTTGTCACGAAGCGCAAGCTCGGCATTGGTTTGCTGATGACCATCAGCGCGGTCGGCGCGGTAATCCTCGGTTACGTCGGAGAGGCCGCGGCGCTAGCGTTCCTGTACTCGATCGCCGAGGCGCTGGAAGACAAGGCGATGGACCGGGCGCAGGGCGGGCTGCGGGCACTGTTGAAGTTGGTACCGCAGACCGCGACGGTGCTGCGCGACGGCACGTCGGTCGAGGTCGCAGCGAAGGACCTCGCGGCTGGCGAGCTTATGCTCGTGCGCCCCGGAGAGCGGATCGCCACGGACGGCATCATTCGGTCTGGGCGCTCCAGCCTTGACACCTCAGCGATCACCGGAGAATCCATTCCGGAGGAGGTTGCGCCCGGCGACGAGGTGCCCGCGGGAGCGATCAACTCCGCCGGTGTGCTGGAAGTCGAGACGACCGCAGCTGGAACGGACAACTCGCTGACCACACTCGTGGACCTGGTCGAGCAGGCGCAGGCGGAAAAGGGCGACCGCGCCCGGATCGCCGACCGGATTGCCCAACCCCTAGTGCCCGGGGTGATGATCCTGGCGGTGCTAGTCGGCGTGATCGGCTCGCTGCTGGGCGACCCCGAGACGTGGATCACCCGTGCGTTGGTGGTTCTGGTCGCAGCGTCGCCGTGCGCGCTGGCAATCTCCGTGCCGCTGACGGTCGTGGCCGCGATCGGCGCGGCCAGCCAGTTCGGCGTGGTCATCAAGTCTGGCGCGGCGTTCGAGCGGCTCGGCGGCATCCGTCACCTGGCGGTGGACAAGACCGGAACCCTCACCCGCAACCAGCCCGAGGTTACCGGCGTGGTCCCGGCAGACAGGTTTGATCGGGCGCAGGTGCTTACTTTCGCGGCGGCAGTTGAGCAGCAATCGACGCACCCCCTCGCCGCGGCGATCGCGGCAGCGGGGCCCGAAGCGCCCGCCGCCCAGGACATCAGCGAGGAAGCCGGGCACGGCATCAGCGGCACCGTCGAAGGCCGACGGGTGCTGGTGGGCAGCCCCCGGTGGATCGACGCCGGGCCACTGAAGGCAGACGTTGAGCGCATGGAGTCCGAAGGCCAGACCTGCGTCCTAGTCACCGTCGATGACGCTCTCGCCGGAGCGATCGGTGTCCGCGACGAGCTGCGACCCGAGGTGCCCGAAGCCGTGCAGACCCTGCGCGCCAACGATGTGGAAGTGAGCATGCTCACCGGCGACAACACTCGCACCGCCCGGGCGCTGGCTGAAATCGCCGGAATCGACGACGTGCGCGCCGAGCTGCGCCCTGAGGACAAGGCAAGCATCGTCGCCGAATTTTCCTCCAAGACGCCGACGGCGATGATCGGCGACGGCATCAACGACGCGCCGGCACTGGCGGGCGCGACGGTGGGCATAGCGATGGGAGCAACCGGCTCTGACGCCGCGATCGAGTCCGCTGACGTCGCCTTCACCGGCCACGACCTCCGGCTGATCCCGCAGGCGCTGCAGCACGCCCGCCGAGGCAGCAGGATCATCAACCAGAACATCGTGCTGTCTCTGGCCATCATCATCGTGTTGATGCCACTGGCGATCAGCGGTGTGCTGGGCCTGGCCGCCGTCGTGTTGGTTCACGAAGTCGCTGAAGTCATCGTGATCTTGAACGGCCTGCGGGCTGCACGAGCGAAACGCTGAGGCTGTGACCGGCAAGTCTTATAAGAGTTAAACCACGCGCCGAGCGCACACACGTTGGACCAGGCGAGTCATTCGAGTTCACCACCTGGTCCTTCTCGATGCGTGCAGGCACGGGAACTGTGGGTGAACCTAATAGTTCAACGGCCCGATACCGCTTGCAGATTCTACACACGAGGTAGCGGAATGGACCGAGGCCGAACGAAAACCGGAGTTAGAGACAGCGCTCTTCAACCTCCCCCCCCCAATAACGCGAAACGTCATTAACGCTCCGCGTTACACATTAAATTTGAATTCAACGGAGTGGCGAAAGAAGGCTACCTCACTCAGTTGTAAGCGATTCGAGAAACCTGAAAAGTGTGCCGCAAGGCGTTTTCTGCTCGGAAAGGCAACCTCCGCAGGCTAGATCGCTCCCCGTCACGAAGAGCTGGCACCGCCGAAGTTGCCCTCACGCCAGATTCGGACTCATTCTCACAGTCAGTCGCGGAACGAAAACCAACTGAGCACGGTCCTGGCTGCAGCTAGAACTGTTGGTGCCGAAACTAAATACCATCTTCTAACCGCTGGCGAAGCACGACTTCTTCTTCATCGCTGAGCCCGGCAAGTCTTTCACCGTGTTGTTCCTCTTCGAATCGCAGCGCATCCGCCAATGTTTCTTTCAACGGGCGAATCCGCAGGCCCGCTTCGTAGGCTGCGGTGCAATCGAGTAGCGCGATGTTGCGAAACTGTTCACCTGGTACCCACAACGGCAACGATTTTGGGCCCATCCACGGGGTTACATCATTAGCGAGAAGCAGTTCATCAGAGCAAGGTCGCTCCGTAGACTCCGATGCGGTTAACTCCCGCGAAATCTTGAACACATCGGACAAGGAAGTAGCAAACCCCGTAGCATTAAAGGTTCCGAAAGTCCCGACTTCTGCGGACTCAACTATCCAGCCTGCAAGGTCTTTCACATCGATCATAGCGACGGGAAACGCCGGGTCTGGGACGATCACGTTCTCACCCGTGGGATGCGCGAAGCGCCACGGATAGTAACCACTGCGCCCTGTTTCGTCGCCGTAGCCGGCGATCAGACCGGGTCGAACTACCATTACCGACCGATTTGTGCTTCGATAAGTCGTTTCGCAAGCAGACTTTGCGGCTGGGTACTGCCCCATGTTCTCCATGTAGTCAATTTCAAGCGGAGCGACTACAGAATCAGACTCGGAAGAAATACTTCCCTGATCCTCATATACGCTGCTCGAAGACACAAATATACGATGCTTGGCCTGGAGTTTCGCCGCCGCATCCCGCGCATGCTTCGGCTGACTCGTCAGATCCACAATGGTGTCCCAAGTTTTCCCCGCAACCTCATCGTACGCACCGTCACGGTCACGGTCTGAACTCACAAATTCGGTTCCGTTGGGAACCTTCCCGTTACCCCGCGCGAGGCAAGTAACTTGATGTCCTCGCTCGACTGCTGCAAACGCAATGTGCCCTCCAAGGAAACCGGTACCACCGAGCAACAAAAAGTTCATATCCCTAGTTGTACACGAAACCTTCTCACACGTGACCAGTCCTAATCCCAGCGCATCCAAGCTGGAATAAGATGTCAGAGCAGGATTACCCCACCATCTGCCAGAGCTTCTTATTCGGCTAACCTACACATTGAACTTAAATTCCACGGAGTGTCGTCGATAAATAACCATTTGATGCGCGCGTGCGGAATTAACAACGAAATACCGCTAAAACAGACAACATATGGGGTGCACAGAAACACATATAAGTTCTGCGGAAAACCTATAGGGTGCGTCGCTAAAAACCGCTGTGCGCGAAAAACATAAAGGGTTTACGGACACGGTCCCAGACCCCTCAATACTCTGAGCCGGAAGAATGGAAAGTGGAAGGTTGATGTATCCCCACTATTTATTTTTTCCGTTTTCGGAGTACATCGGGAGCTACAACTGCGGACCAGCTCTGTGTGAACTAGATGAGAAGGCGCAGCAGCGAATCATCGACGCTGGACAGTTGGTGCTGCGGGCACGCGAGCGGCACCCCCAGCGGTCACTCGCGGAGCACTACAACCCGTTATCGATGGACCCAATTCTGCTCAAGGCTCACAACAACTTGGACCGGGAAGTCGATAAGGCTTTCGATGTGGCACGCAAACTCACCAACGAGCGCCAGCGCCAGGAGCTACTGTTCGCCAGCTACGGGGAGTTGGCGAGGGGCTATGTCTCCTCGCTTTCATCAAAATCGAAACCACCAGCAGGGTCGTTCCCCGTGCGGGTGATTTTGATCGGTCCCGCTGCTGGGTGTAGAACCCTGTCGCTGGCAACGCCGGGAACTATGACTGTGCCCGACGAGAACACGTCACTGCCATAACGCGGCTCACGGTAGACGAACATGGGTCGTTCACTACTACTGGTGGATTTCGGTTTTGGTGGTGGGGGGATTACCGCCGCCGGCCTCGATTTTTCCGTTGAGGAGGGCGTTGACTACTTCCCGATTGTGAAATGGGCCGATGGCGCGGTGAAGAGGAACCAGTCACCTGGAAGAGATCGATCCAGTCGCTGGTGTGCAATCTGGGAGGTAGGGTTGCGGGGTCGATTCCTCGCGAGCGCAACCATGATTGTGTCTCTGAACGTGATGAAAACAACCCTGCCCTTCGGAGAATTTCCCCTATCCCGCGTCCCCGGGCGGTGAAAACGGTGTGCACCATCGCCTGAAAGGCTTTGCGTTGCTCTATCGGGATCTTCGGGTCACCCACCCGGCGGATCACTAAGATCCCCCCGTCAACGTTTGGCTGTGGCCGGAAAGCAAACCTTGGTACCCGGGAACCAAGGTGAAACGTGAACCATGGGGACCACTGAGCTGTCATCATCGTGCTTGCACCTACCCCGGCCCGGCGGCGAGCGACTTCCCACTGCATGAGGAGTACAGCGTCAGTCCATGCCGGCGCATGCAACAGCTTTCGAAGAATGGCAGTGGTGAGGTGAAAGGGAATGTTTCCCACAATGACGCAGGGAGTGGCGGGTAACGGGAAGTTGAGGAAATCATCATGGACCACTTCGACCGACGCCGAGGCGGTCTTTTTTGTGAGTTTGGCAGCTAGTTTTGCGTCTACCTCAACTGCCGTTATTGCCCTCCCCAAGTGGGATATCGGGTGAGTGAGGGCACCGCTTCCTGGCCCGATCTCAATGATGGGGCCGGAGGTTTGTTTTACAAGATCGACGATGGAGTTGATGATCTTGTGGTCTGTGAGAAAATTTTGGCCATGTTCGTGACGGCCGTATCCGTATGTAGACATCAGGTGTGCTCCGTGGAGTTGAAACGGAGCCGGGCATGGCAAATTGCCGCCCGGCTAAAGGACCGGAGCGGTTTCTAACCTGCGGGAGGGAGAAAACCGCCTTAGCGGCTGGTGAGCGGCCGCATGAAAACGGAACCTGAAATCAACATGGGCCTATCGTATCCAATTAATTTCGCAGGGTCCAATACGGTGAGAAAGAAGACAACCGCACCGCAACAGTGCAAGACCTCTCTGGATTGGAATTTGTCCTACCTTCGGCTCGTCGTACAGACGCCACTGGCGTATTTTGTCTCTGGGCAACGAGGGGGAGTTACCCCCACCTCCGGATGTTTTTAAGGTGCACCCCTTATTACGCTGTGGTGCGGGAGTAGTTTTGTCCGACTGATCGGACTACCCACCGACGTGGGGCGGGTAGTTCGAGGTCCCAGCAGATGATCGCGTCGATTTCGCCGCGTTCAAAGGATGCCACCATGGCGTCGTAGTCGGGGCGAGCCACATTCTTCTTTGACGCGGAAATGGACTGATCGACGTAGTTATGCCCTATGTCCAACGTCCAAGCCACGCTGCTTTGCAATGGCTTCACAGTCCTGACGCTGCCGGTCGATGGTGAGGCCATCCACGTCAGCGTCTCGCGAGATACGAAGGTAAATAGGAGCGCGTGTTGCCAAACGCTTTTAATAAGGCCCTTAGCTAACATTGAACTTAAAACTCGACCACTTCGACATCAGTCGCCAAGAAGTCTTCCGGTGGTGCATGCGCTACAACACCCGCAGACGGCACTCCTGGTGCAACTTTCTAGCCCCCAATGACTTCGAAGCACTCACATCAGCTACGCTGACCCAAGCAGCATAGCTAACCCCCGACGTGTCTACTTTCCGGGGGTCAGGCCCGTGCTCGACAACCCCAGCGGACTCAACGCCCACGCCAGCGTCGCGGACCATGCGGCCGGGTACCGGAAGGTGGCCAAGGCCGCGGGCATCGCGATTTAATCCCGCGCAGAGCCGGAGACTGTGACCTGGCGATCATTGATGCGCAAGGTGCTGTCAGCGGCAGCAATAACTGCGGCATCGTGCGTGGCGGCCAGAACGAGTGCGCCCCCGTCCGCAGCTCGCCGCAGGAGCGCGATAACTTGGTCGCGGTTAGTGGGGTCGAGGGAGGCGGTCGGCTCGTCAGCGAACACATAAGCCGCGCCGCGGAGCAGGGCTCGGGCGATCGCCAGCCGCTGCTGCTCGCCTCCGCTGAGAATAGCTGCCGGCCCGTCGAAGGGGACATCAAGACCGACTTCGCCGAGGGAGTGCAGCAATTCTTCTTTGGAGTATTGCTTCCTGGATAGTCCGAGGGTGAGGTTATCTTCGCAGCTTAGTTCGGGAATGATTCCGTGGTCTTGGTGGATTATCGCTGCGCGTTCTCGCCAGAATCTCCGCCTCCGCTTCATCCTCCACGCGGAGGCATTCTCACCGTCTATCCGGAGGAGGCCGTCCGCCGGCGGCAGGAGCCCGGCCAAGGTGTTGAGCAGCAAAGTCTTTCCGGAACCGCTGGCTCCACAGATGGCGACAAAGCCTGGCCCGGGTAGGGAAAACGTTGCATTTTCCACGAGGGACTTCTTCACCATCCGCGTGCTGCGCCCCACAGAAAAAGTCGACTCCGCGGCGAGACAGAGATGAGAGGTGGAAATCTCCGGCGGCAGAGTGGGGGACTGATTGGGGCTAGCCAATGACATTGTGACTCCTAGGGGAGGCGGACATGTGCTGAGAAATACTGAGACGGGCAAAACCGAGGTAGACGATTAAGACAAGGCAGCTTAGCGCGGTGAAGGTGTAGAGGAACGGGTTGGGAAGCAGTAGCGGAGCCAGGACGGACAATATGACGACAACTGTCAGGCTGACCAGTTGGCTTTTGAATAGTCGCCACATCGTTTTGTCCGGTGATTGCCCAGCGCTGTGGAGGAGTACCAGGAGGCGACGGTGAACTCGGAGCTGGATGCGCGCCTGGACTATCAAGGCCGCAAGCGTGGCGAGCAAAGCTCCGAGGACGCTCAGGATATTCAGCCAGAACAGCGCCGTGCTGGCTACTAGTTCGGCCAGACCGCGATCGGCCGCGCGTACCGGGTACACGTAGCCTTCGAGGCCGGCAGCGGTAAGTTCTGGACCCAGTTCCGAGAAATCCGCGAAGAGCAAATTTTCACTCGAAGCTGTGGAGCTTAGGAAGTCTGCGTCGAAGCCGGATAGATCGTCCGTTTCAAGCACGTAAAAACAATCGCCGGGAACCAGTTCCCCCGACATTGTTCCACTAATGAATCCGACCGCATGATCGGCACTGACCGGACCAATTTGCGCAGACTTAAGGAGCAGGTCGCCGGATTCCTGAGCCCACAGATCCACGGAAGCTGCGAAATGCTCTTGGGCTGCGGAATAGTCGACCGAGTGGTTGTCGTCTCCGGGACGGAACTGATAATCCTGCAGATCGTGCCATTGGCGGTTAGCAAGTGCCACGGGGCAGGAGTCCGGCACACCGGTACCTTCTTTCGGCAAAGTATGGCTGAGGACAGCCCCGTGCTCCCGTTCCCAGCTGAGCGCGAAGTCGCGGAAGTTCTGCTGCACACTGGGCGGCAAGAGCTCGCCTCCTTCCGCGCGGCCAGCAGGGCCGTCGAAGTTGGCTGAAAAATGCAAGGCTCCAAACTCCGCGAGAGATTTCCAGGTCTGCTGGGCCTCGGATTCCTGCTGGTAGGAGCGGAGCGCAGCCGCTGAGCTAAGACCCGCTGCTACAAAGGTCACGCAGGTAAAGACCGAAATTACTTTCAGCGCTTTTCCCGCCGCCTTCTCTGCGGGGGCACGCTGCCCCAGCAGCGCTACTGCGCGGCGCAACAATGGGGCGGTGACGGCTACGGCCAAACCGGTGGTGGCCAGGGCCAAGCCTATCCCGGCGGCGTAGAACCTGAGGAACAGGAAGGCAAAAGAATAGCTTCCTTGGCGGGCGAGGAATGTACTCGCAAGGCCAATGAGAACTAGGTGTGGGAGGATGACAAAGGCCCATTGCCGCCAATTGCCTTTTTGACTGCGGTGCCCGCCATTTATTGTGCGCAGCGCTGCCAATCTAAGACCGGAAACCCGAAGAACAAATACCAGGGCAAAAAGGGAAACGACAAATAGAAACAGGATCGCCACCAACGCGGGCAGGCGGAATACGACCGATTGGATGAGGTGAAGGAACTGCGTCTTTTCGCTTAGCCTGAGCCCGTCATTCCTGGCCGATTCGTAGAAGTGGTTCGCATTGCCACCCGTTGCTTTGGGAACCAAGACGTAGTCACCGTGGTAATCCAGCGACCCAAGCTCACTGGACGCTTGGCTCAAGGCATCCGGCCGGTTGAGCCGGGGAATGCGTTCCGGTGCTGGATAATTTTGCTCCAGCGGGATGAAAACCTCGTGGGAAGTCCCGCTTGCGTCATCGGTGCCAGTCAGCCGGTAGATGGAGTAGCCGTTCTGCTCGGCCAATGAAACCAGTGAGTTACGGATTACCGTCGGTGCGTAGTCTGACTCAAGTTCCTCCGCGAGTGAAGTCTTAGGCTCGACGTAGTCAAGACTAAAGGTTGATTCGACCCCTAAGGACAAGGGCTTGGTGGAGTCAACCAGGGCTGTCAGCAGCCACCCAGTAGTCGCGATGACTGCAGCAAGAAGTAGGCTCAAAAGCCCAAGTACTAGGGGTCGAATGCGCATGAGTTCTAGCAGAAGTTGTAGTAGTAGCTGTCCTTAGTGCCCGGCAAATTCGTTGCCGAAAGCTCGGCGATCGACTTCTGGCCGCCGCGGGTGTTGATGCTTCGTTGCGTTCTGCCGTTGACGGTCACAGTCGAAGTATGGCACCGATTCACGGTGAAATAAGAACGCGCCTTAGCGTTCCAGAATCCGTCGATCTCGCCGCGCTCAAAGGACGCCACCATCGCGTCGTAGTCGGGGCGGTCCACGTCCTTCTTTGACGCGGAGATCGACTGATCGACGTAGGTATGCACAACGTCCCAGCCGCGTTGCTCGGCAAGGGCTTCGCAGTCCTGACGCTGCCGGTCGATAGCAAGGCCGTCCATGGCAGCGTCTAGCGAGATACGGAGGTAAATAGCAGCGCGTGTAGTCATACGCTATTCATAGCGCATTTAGGTTACATTGAAACGAAACTCCACCACGTCGCCGTCGACCATGACGTAGTCCTTGCCTTCCTGGCGGACCTTGCCGGCAGCGCGGGCGTCGGCCATCGAGCCTGCCGCGTCCAGGTCGTCGAAGCCGACGATCTCGGCCTTAATGAAGCCCTTTTCAAAGTCGGAGTGGATCACGCCGGCGGCCTTCGGGGCGGTGTCGCCCTTGCGGATCGTCCAGGCGCGGGCCTCCTTCGGGCCTGCGGTGAGGTAGGTCTGCAGGCCGAGGGTGTCGAAGCCGGCCTTGGCCAGGGTTTGCAGGCCCGGTTCGTCTTGGCCGACGGCGGCGAGGAGCTCGGCGGCGTCTTCGTCGTCAAGCTCAAGCAGCTCGGTTTCGGTCTGGGCGTCCAGGAACACCGCCTCGGCGGGGGCGACCAGATCGCGCAGCTCCTGCTTGCGCGCGTCGTCGGTGAGCACGTCCTCGTCGGAGTTGAACACGTAGAGGAACGGCTTCGCGGTCATCAGGTGCAGGTGGTGCAGCAGCGCAAGGTCCACTTCCCCGCCCTTGGAGGCGGCGAAGAGGGTGCGGCCGTCCTCGAGCACGGTCTGGGCCTTCTTGGCTTCCTCGGCCTGGGCGGCGATGTCCTTGTCCTTGCGGCCGTCCTTTTCCAGGCGCGGCAGGGCCTTTTCAATGGTCTGCAGGTCGGCGAGAATCAGCTCGGTGTTGATGACCTCGATGTCCGAGGACGGGTCGACTTTGCCGTCGACGTGGATGACGTTGTCGTCGGAAAACGCGCGCACGACCTGGCAGATCGCGTCCGCCTCGCGGATGTTGGCCAGAAACGCGTTGCCCATGCCTTCGCCTTCGGAGGCGCCCTTGACAATGCCGGCGATGTCCACGAAGGACACGGTAGCGGGCAGCACGCGCTCCGAGTCGAAGATCTCCGCCAGCCGGTCCAGGCGCGGATCCGGCAGCTCCACCAGGCCCACGTTGGGCTCGATGGTGGCGAACGGGTAGTTCGCGGCAAGCACCTCGTTGCGCGTCAGGGCGTTAAACAGGGTGGACTTGCCAACGTTGGGCAGGCCGACAATTCCAAGAGTAAGGCTCACGTCGCAACATCCTAGCGGAGACTTGCGCGGGGTTCGGAGGGGGCCGTGAGGTGGGCCGTCGCAAAGCAAAATGCAATGGGGCATAATGGTGCGCGTGAGTGAACCGATCCAGACCGCCGTGCGCGACGACCGCGTGGACCGCAACGTTGTGTTCAACGACTGGATCGCTTCCGCGGCGAAGTTCACGCTGCGCATCCTGGTCATCGCCGTGTTTTTGTACGCGGTGGGCCAGCTCATCGGCGCGTTTTGGGCGGGCATTTTGCCGGTCGTGCTCGCGCTCATCGTGTGCACCGTGCTCGCCCCCATCGCAGCTGCTTTACGACGCCACAAGGTCCCCGCCGGCCTGGCAGCCCTTTTGACGATGCTGTTGTTCTTCGGGGTGCTGGCATTTATCGGCATGTTGATCGCCCCGGACATCGTGGGCCAGTCTCGCCTGCTGTACATCCAGGCGTTCGAGGGCATTCAGCGCCTTCAGCTATGGGCGCAGGGCCCTCCGCTGAACATGGACCCAGAAAACCTCAACGAGGGCGTCAACGAGATCCAGCGGTGGATCCAGAACCAGGCGGGCGCGATCGCCGGCGGGGTGTTCTCCGGCATCAACACCGCCGCCGGGCTGTCGGTGACGCTGATGGTGCTGTTCGTGCTCACCTTCTTCTTTCTTAAGGACGGCCACCGCTTCCTGCCGTGGCTGCGCTCCGCCACCGGCGGCCGCACCGGCCTGTACCTGACGGAGCTGCTCACCCGCGCCTGGAACACCCTGTCCGGGTTCATCCGCGCGCAGGCGGTGTGCTCGCTGGTAGACGCGATCGTCATCGGCACCGGTATCGCGATCGTGGGCGTGCCGATGGCGTTCACGCTCGCGCTGATCACGTTCATGGCGGGCTTCATCCCGATCGTCGGCGCCGTGGTCGCGGGCGCGCTGGCGGTGCTGATCGCTCTGGTCACCCTCGGGTTCACCAAGGCGCTGATCGTGCTGGCGATCGTGCTGGCCACCCAGCAGCTGGAGGGCAACGTCCTCTCCCCCATGCTGCAGTCGCGGGCGATGAACCTGCACCCGGTGATCGTGCTGGTTTCGGTCACGGTCGGTGGCACGCTGTTCGGCCTTGTCGGCGGCTTCCTTGCCGTGCCGACCGCCGCGATGGTCGCGGTGGTGTACCGCTACCTGCTGGAGGTGCTGCGCATCAACGCCGGCGAGTTGGGCGCAGATGACATCGAATTCACCACCGACGAGGGCCGGGTCATCGCGGAGATCGTCGAGGCAGAGTCCGTGCACAAACGCCAGGAGTGGCGCGGCGAGCGCGAGTGGGTCAACGCCCCCGTCGCCGACGAGGAAGCAGAAAGGCAGACTGAGCGCTTCGGCACCTCCAGCCTGCGGAAGCTGCGCGAAACTGGCCTTGGGCGGCTGCGCGGGTGGCAGTCGAGCGACAGTAGCAAGGACACCCCAAGCGAACATATGAGCGAACCCGAACGCTAGCGTGTCTTGCGGGTGTGGTTGACTGCCAGCCATGTCGACCGCCACCGTGCTTTTGCTCCTCGCCACCGGCCTGCTCGCGGGCTTTATCGCCGGCGTGTTCACCGGCGCCGCCTGGATGCGCCGCTCCACCCCGCAGCCCGCTCCCCCGCAGGACCTGCGGCCTGTCGCCCGCGCGCTGAAAGACATGCGCGAACAGCTCGACGAGATGGACAAGCAGCAGGCGGTCTCCGCATCCTCGCTGGCGGGCCAGGTGCAGGCGATCGGGCGCACGTCGGCACGCCTGGGCGACCGTACCGACCAGCTCATCACCGCCCTGCGCTCCCCGCAGACCCGCGGCCGCTGGGGCGAAATCCAGCTCGAGCGGGTGGTTGAGCTGGGCGGCATGCTCGAGCACGTCGACTTTGACACCCAGGAGCACATGCTTATCGACGGCTCACGCGTCCGCCCCGACATGATCATCCGCCTCACACAGGGCAGAAACATCGTCGTCGACGCGAAGGTGCCGTTCCAGGCGTACCTGGACGCGCTGGGCACCGAGGACCCGGAGGAGCGCCAGGCGTTCATGCGCCGCCACGCCCACCTGGTGCGCGCGCACGTGGACACCTTGTCGGCGAAGTCCTACATCGAGGCGTTCCAGCCCACCCCGGAGTTCGTGGTGCTGTTCGTGCCGGCAGACCCGTTCCTGGACGCGGCGCTGTCCATCGACCCCGAGCTGTTGGACTACGCGTTCGCCCGCGACGTGGTCATCGCCACCCCCACCACCCTGTTCGCGCTACTGCGCACCGTGGCGCTGGGGTGGCGCCAAGAATCGCTCAACGACGCCGCGAAGGAAATCCAGCGCTTAGGCGGGCAGCTGCACCAGCGCCTGTCCACCATGGCGGAGCACTACAACCGGGTCGGCTCGTCGTTGGACAAGGCGGTGGAGGCGTACAACGCCACGCTGGCGTCGATGGATTCGCGCGTGATGGTCACCGCCCGCAAGCTGGAAGAAGCCCAAGTGCCGTCGCGGCGCGGCGAGGCCCCGGCACTGAAACCGGTCTCTTCGCGTGCCCGGCACGCTGCCGAGCACACCGGCGAGTAGACTCGTCTGGCGTGTCGCATGTCTCTCACCGGAACTCAACTTCCCCGTCCGCAACGTTTCACGGGTTGCCCACGGGGTCCGGCATTGGCATCATCTTCGCCGCGCTGTTCACCGGCGTGCTGCTGTCGCTTTCCACCGGGGTGATCGGCTGGCCGTTTCTGGCCCTGTACGCCGTCGCGGTGATTGTGGTGGCCACACTGGTCAACCCGCGGGGGCTGTTCCTCAACGTGGCCAGCGCGCCGATCCTGTTCGTGATCGCGGTGGTGGTCGCCGGCTGGGTGATGTCGCGCACCGAGATCGCGGCCGGCGGCTCCTCCGGCAAGGCCGCGCTGCTGCTGGTGTTCTACCCGGTCACGGAGCTGTTTCCGGTGCTGTTCGCCGTCACGCTGGGCTCGATCGTCATCGCGTTTGTGCGCATCCGCTTGATCAAGCGCCACAACGCGCAGCTGCTGCGCCGCGAGACCGCCGAGCGCACCCGGATCAACCGCAGCAACCGCCGCACGAATTCTGAGGGGCGCCGCGCCCGCGAGCGCGCCAAAGCAGTGTCAGTGGACGAGCTTCTGCGCCGCGCGGATTCGGAGCGCAGCGTGAAGCGCACCGAGCGGGCCGAGCGTGCCGGGCGCACCGAACGGGCACAGAAAAAGTCCCCGCGGTCCGGCTCCACTTCGATTGCGGACCGGCTCGGCGAGGATCTCTACAAGGGCTAACAGCGAGCCCCGAGCGCCTTACCCCTGCGCCACCGCCGGGGTTTCGCGGCGCGGCAGCCGCAGGTCGCGCGGCAGGGAGAAGGTGATGGTCTCCACGGTGGTGGTCACTTCCTCCGCGTCCGAGTAGCCGCGGCGGCCGAGCTCCTCCACCAGCTCCTTGACCAGGATCTCCGGCACGGACGCGCCCGAGGTCACGCCGACGGTGGAAACGCCCTCGAACCACTCGTCCTGGACCTGGGAGGCGTAGTCCACCAGGTGCGACTCCTTCGCGCCTGCCTCCAGCGCCACCTCGACCAGGCGGCGGGAGTTCGACGAATTCTGGGAGCCGACCACGATGACCAGCTCGCAGCGCGGGGCGATCTCCTTGACCGCGGCCTGGCGGTTTTGGGTGGCGTAGCAGATGTCGTCGCTCGGCGGGTTTTCCAGGTTCGGGTAGCGCTCGTGCAGCTTGTCCACAATGAGCATGGTCTCGTCCACCGACAGCGTGGTCTGGGACAGCCACACCAGCTTCTGGTCGTCCGGGAAGTCGGGCAGGCGGTCCACGCCGTCCACTCCGTCGACAAGATGCGTAATCTCCGGGGCCTCACCGGCGGTGCCCTCGACCTCCTCGTGGCCCTCGTGGCCGACAAGCAGGATGTGGTAGCCGTCGCGGGCGAAGCGCTTGGCCTCGTTGTGCACCTTGGTCACCAGCGGGCACGACGCGTCGAGGGTGAGCAGGTTGCGGCTCTTTGCGGAGTCGCGCACCGCCGGGGAAACACCGTGGGCGGAGAAGACCAGGTGCGCGCCTTCGGGGACCTCGTCGGTCTCGTCGACGAAGATCACGCCGCGTTCCTGCAGCGTTTCCACGACGTACTTGTTGTGGACGATCTCTTTGCGCACGTAGACGGGTGCACCGTACTTCTCCAGGGCCTTCTCTACGGTCTCCACGGCGCGGTCGACGCCGGCGCAGTAGCCGCGGGGGGATGCGAGGAGGACTTTTTTACCCTGTTCTGTCATGGAACCAACCCTAACTAATCAGCGTCAAAAACAATAGGCGGGCCGTGTCGGCTCGCCGGGTAACGTGGCAGAAGTCAAATGGAAAGGAGCATGCGGTGGCAGATTCGAAAAGCTCGCCGGAGCAGCCGTGGTCGGTGTCCAAGCTCAACACCTCGGTGAAGGGCTGGATTGAGCGCCTCGGCTGGCTGTGGATCGAAGGCCAGCTCACCCAGGTCAACACCAAGCCGACGTGGCGGTATTCCTACCTCACGCTGCGCGACACCCAGGAGCAGGCCAGCGTCCAGCTCACCGCGGAAACCTCGCTGCTCACGGGTATGCAGGTGCCACTTAACGACGGCGACCGCGTCGTCGTGCTGGGCAAACCGTCCTTCTACCCGGGCCGCGGCACGTTTTCCATGCGCGTGACCGAGATCAGGCACGTCGGTGCCGGCGAGCTGCTGGCCCGCATCGAGGCGTTGCGCAAGCAGCTCGCCTCCGAGGGCCTGTTCGACCCCGCGCGCAAAAAGCCGCTGCCCTACCTGCCCGCAAAGGTCGGTTTGATCACCGGCCGCGGCTCCGCCGCCGAGCGCGACGTGGTCACCGTGGCGCAGGGCCGCTGGCCCGAGGTGCGCTTCGAGATCATCAACACCCCGGTCCAGGGCCCCACCACCGTGCCCGCGGTGATCGAGGCGCTCGGGGTCCTCGATGCGGACCCTGAGGTGGACGTGATCATCGTCGCCCGCGGCGGCGGGTCCGTGGAGGACCTTCTCCCGTTTTCGGAGGAGGCGCTGCAGCGTGCCGTCGTCAAGCTTGGCACCCCTGTGATCTCCGCGATCGGCCACGAGCCTGACAACCCGGTGCTCGACAACGTCGCGGACGTGCGCGCCGCCACCCCCACCGATGCTGCCAAGCGCGCGGTCCCCGATGTCGCCCAGGAGCGATTGCTTATCGACGAAGCACGTGCCCGCATGGCCGCCGCCCTGCGCGGCTGGGTCCAACGCGAGCGCGACGGCCTGGCTTCGGTGCGCACGCGCCCCGCGCTCGCCGACCCGATGATGGCCATTACCCGCCGCCGCGAGGAGATCGAGCGCGCCACCGCCCTGATCCGCCGCGACGTCTCCCACCTGCTGCAGCGCGAAACGCAGCACGTGCGGGGCTTGCGCGCACAGGTATCCGCGCTCGGCCCCTCGGCGACGCTCGCCCGCGGCTACGCCGTGGTGCAGGTGCTGCCCCGCGACGGCTCCGACGCCGAAGTTGTCACCTCCATCGACCAGTCCCCTCCCGGATCGCAGCTGCGCATCCGCGTCGGCGACGGCTCCATTAGCGCCGCCTCCATGTCCACCACGCAAGCAGATTAGGAACACGAAAAACATGACTGAGAACGCTTTCGGCACCGGCCAGGCCAACGACAACGCCCTTCCGGACCCCGCCACCTTAAGCTACGAGCAGGCCCGCGACGAGCTGGTCGAAACCGTGAAGATCCTCGAGCTGGGCCAGATGAGCCTGGACGAGTCACTGAAGTACTGGGAGCGCGGCGAGGCACTGGCGAAGCGGTGCGAGGTGCTTCTCGACGGCGCCTCAAAGCGCGTCGAGGAAGCGATCAGTTCCCGCCAGCAGCCTGAATCGGAGCAGTAGCCAGCGCGGTCGAGATCAGCTCCTCGAACTCGCTGGCCTCCCCTGCGCCGGTGAGCACGAGGCGGGCATCGCCCGCGTCGACGACCCAGAGGTCGCGCACGTCCTTCTCCTCGGAGGTGTAGATCTCAACGCTGCGGCCGTCGATCTCCTCGGAGCGGTCCAGGGTGCGCGGCTTCTCGTCCGCGCCCTTTGCAGCTTCCTCCGCGTCGACGCCGGTCTGCGTGAGCTGGATGAAGCCGCGGTCCGGGGTGATCCAGCCGACGGTCGGCGCCGGCTGGCCGCCGAGCATGGAGCGGCGCGCGGAGTTGGTGACCCAACCTTCCGGCATCTCCGGGTAGCGCACCGGGAAGTCCACGCCGCGCGCCTCCAAGTCGAGGAAGGTCTCCGCGTCGACCTCCTGGACCGGCCCCTGTTCGGGCGCGCCGGGGTTAAACGAGCACAGCCCGGTCGCGCCGACAGCGACGACCATCAGCACGATGATGAGCACGGAGTTGATCGCGATGTCTCGTCCGTCCTGGAAGATGCGGGGTTTTTTGTTGCTAGCCACGCCGAACAGTATGGCATGCGCCCCCGCTTCCCCCTTAAAGGTGGGAAGAACGGGCAATTGTGCGATTGGTAGTGCCACAATAGAGGGGTCTTTTTGTGATTCATGTTTAGGAAGGCCTCCCCATGACCGAACAGTCCGATCTTTTCCCCGACCGCAATCTCGCGATGGAGCTGGTGCGCGTCACCGAGGCCGCCGCGCTCGCCTCCGGCCGCTGGGTCGGCCGCGGCCAGAAGAACGAAGGCGACGGTGCCGCCGTCAACGCGATGCGCAAGATGATCAACTCCGTGGAGATGGACGGCGTCATCGTCATCGGCGAGGGCGAGAAGGACGAGGCCCCGATGCTCTTCAACGGCGAGCAGGTCGGCACCGGCCACGGCGCGGCCGTGGACATCGCTGTCGACCCAGTCGACGGCACCCGCCTGATGGCCGAGGGCCGCCCGAACGCGATCTCCGTGATCGCCGCCGCGGACCGCGGCTCCATGTTCAACCCGCAGGACGCGTTCTACATGAACAAGATCGCCGTCGGCCCGGAGGCGGTCGGCGCGATCGACATCACGAAGTCGACCGCCGAGAACATCAAGTCGGTCGCCGAGGCGAAGGGCGTGCGCCCCGCCGACATCACGGTGGTCGTGCTCGATCGTCCGCGACACAAGCAGCTTGTCGACGACATCCGCGCCGCCGGCGCCAAAGTCCGCTTCATCATGGACGGCGACGTCGCCGGCGCCATCGCCGCTGCACAGGACACCAGCTCCATCGACATTGCGATGGGTATCGGCGGCACCCCGGAGGGCGTCGTCACGGCGTGCGCTCTGAAGTGCCTGGGCGGCGAGATCCAGGGCATGCTCGCCCCGCAGGGCGACGAGGAGCGCGAGAAGGTCCTCGCCGCCGGCCACGACCTGGACCGCGTGTTGGGTATCAACGACCTGGTCACCTCCGACAACTGCTACTTCGCCGCCACCGGCGTGACCAACGGCGACATGTTGCGCGGCGTGACCTACCGCAAGTCCGGTGCCACCACCCGCTCGCTGGTGATGCGCTCGAAGTCCGGCACCGTGCGCTTCATTGAGTCCCAGCACCAGCTGACCAAGCTGCAGGACTACTCCGTGGTGGACTACACCGAGCCGGAGAACTAAACCCCGCTGAGCAGCGCGCCAATCACCGCCGCGCTAGCCAGCAGGTTGTTCACCACGTGCACGATTTAGCTGGCGGTGATGGTGCCGTGAAAGCGCGCCACCAGCGCCAGGCCAATGCCGGAAAAGAAGGTGAACAGGATCGCCGGCGGCGCGATGTGGGCCGCCCCGAAAATTGCCGCGGAGGCCAGAACGCTCGCCGCCGCGGGCATGAGCCTGTCGAAGTACCCCATGAGGACGCGGCGAAACACGATCTCCTCGATGAACGGCCCAATGAGCAGGTAGCCGGCGAGCAGAGCCAGCACCGGCGCGGCGCTATCCAGATCCCGCGCGAGGACGTCCCCTGTGGAATCGCCGCCGGACTCGAGGCCGAACAGGGGCGCGACAACCGACGTCGCTGCCGCAGAGCCGAGCACCACCGCCGGAGCCTGCCACAGCAGGTGCCAGCCCCGGCGCCCGAGCCGGGAGAAGCCGAGCTCGAGCCCGCGGTGCCGCATGTAGCGCACGAGCAGCACCGTCGGCACCGCCAACGCGACCAACACGGCAACCGGCAGCACCGTCAGCGCCACAGTCCGGGACACACCGGCGCGCACCAAAACCAGCCCCTGGCCGAGGAGCAGAACGTACATCGCCCCCATCGCGGCGGCCGCAACTCCCGCGTCCCTCAAAGTGGGGGTCTCCATGGCCTGCGGTTCGGGCATTTCATCTCCTCGGCATATCCGGTTGGGGCATAATCGTGCAGTGGAAAGGCACGCGCGCACCTTACCGTGCGCGACGTGCACGCGACAGAAGTAAAGGACAATAATGGCTGATCAGGAATACCGCATCGAGCATGACACGATGGGCGAAGTCAAGGTGCCCGTCGACGCATTGTGGCGCGCCCAGACGCAGCGCGCTGTGGAGAACTTCCCCATCTCCGGCCGCGGCCTGGAGTCCCAGCAGATCCGCGCGCTCGGCCTGCTCAAGGCGGCCTGCGCGCGGGTAAACAAGGACCTGGGCAACCTGGACGCCGAGAAGGCCGACGCCATCATCGCCGCCGCGAAGGAGATCGCGGACGGCAAGCACGACGAGCAGTTCCCTATCGATGTGTTCCAGACCGGCTCCGGCACCTCGTCGAACATGAACACCAACGAGGTCATCGCCTCCATCGCGAAGGCGAACGGCGTTGAGGTCCACCCGAACGACCACGTCAACATGGGCCAGTCCTCCAACGACACCTTCCCCACCGCCACCCACGTCGCGGCCACCGAGGCTGCCGCGAACGACCTGATCCCGGCGCTGAAGGTGCTGCAGGAGTCCTTGGAAAAGAAGGCGAAGGAGTGGCACGAGGTGGTCAAGTCCGGCCGCACCCACCTCATGGACGCCACCCCGGTCACCCTGGGCCAGGAGTTCTCCGGCTACGCCCGCCAGATCGAGCTGGGCATCGCACGCGTCGAGGGCACCTTGGAGCGCCTGGGCGAGCTCGCCATCGGCGGCACCGCCGTGGGCACCGGCATCAACACCCCGGCGGAGTTCGGCGGCAAGGTCACCGAGGAGCTGATCAAGCTCACCGGTGTTGAGCAGCTTTCCGAGGCGAAGAACCACTTCGAAGCGCAGGCCAACCGCGACGGCCTGGTCGAGTTCTCCGGCGCGATGCGCTCCGTTGCTGTGTCCCTGTACAAGATCGCCAACGACATCCGCCTGATGGGCTCCGGCCCGCTGGCCGGCTTCGGCGAGATCCACCTGCCGGACCTGCAGCCGGGCTCCTCCATCATGCCGGGCAAGGTCAACCCGGTGCTGTGCGAGACCGCAACCCAGGTCTCCGCGCAGGTCATCGGCAACGACGCGGCTGTCGCGTTCGGCGGCACCCAGGGCCAGTTCGAGCTCAACGTGTTCATCCCGATGATGGCGCGCAACGTCCTCGAGTCCTCCCGCCTGCTGGCGAACACGGCCCGCCAGTTCGCCACCAAGCTTGTCGACGGCATCGAGCCGAACGAGGAGCGCATGCGCACCCTGGCCGAATCTTCCCCGTCGATCGTGACCCCGCTGAACTCCGCGATCGGCTACGAAAACGCCGCGAAGATTGCCAAGCACGCGGTCAAGGAGGGCATCACCATCCGCCAGGCCACCATCGACCTGGGCTTCGTGGACGGCGAGAAGCTCACCGAGGAGGAGCTGGACAAGCGCCTCGACGTGCTGTCCATGGCCAACACGGACCGCAACTAGTCCGCAACTAGCTCCCCGCTAGAATCTGCCCCCAGCACATCAACCAATCTGCTGGGGGCTTTTTCCATGCCTGATTCTTTCTCCGAACTGCGCACCGCGGGCGGGCCGAACAAGCCGTGGGTCGTCGGCGGGGTGCTTGCGCTCATCGTCGCCATCATCGGCGTCGCGCTCGCGGCGGCCTACTGGTACGCCAACCCGCGCCCCGAGCCCGAAAGCACCGTCCCCGAAACGGTCACGGTCACCGCGCAGCAGCAATCGCCTATCGACGACCCTTCGGCCCCCACCGGCACCTACACCGGAACGCTGAACAGCTTGGAAGATGACGCAAAGGTCAAGGCGTGGCCCGCGGTGGCGACCTTCGGCGGCGGCACCGCCTCGGTGACCTACCCCCTCACCGGCTGCACGGCGTTGATCGGTGAAGGCGGCGAATCGATCCCGTTGACGAAGGGCTGTAATGACGGGCAGGGCCGTTGGGACGTCGAGAAGCATACGCCCGGCATTGTGAAGCTGACCTACTTAGAGGACGGAAAAGCGCTGGTAGAAGGCGAACTTTCAGCGGGCTTGCCATAATGTGCACCGGGTGTAATATTGCACCCCGTGCAAAATGAGGGAATCAGGGAGCAGAAGCGGCGCGAAACGCTGCAACGCATCCGCGACGAGGCGGCCCGGCTTGTGGACGCTCACGGCTACGACAACGTCACCGTCGACGACATCTGCCTGGCTGCAGGCATCTCCCGGCGCACGTTTTTCAACTACGTCGACTCCAAAGACGAGGCGATCCTGGGCTCGTTCCCCTTCGCCTTCAGCGAGGATGCGCTCGACGCAATTCGTCAGACGCGAAGCGACAATGTGCTCGAGCTCGTCATCCGCTCCATCAAAGTGGAGCCGGGGCGCTTTGACGGGCTGGCCGCGAAATGCCGCCGCGAGCTGCTGGAAAACAACCCCGGCCTGATGCACGCCGAAGCCGCCCGCAAGCGCGGGTTCCTCACCGAGGTCGGCCGCGCCGTCTACGCGCACTTCGAACGCTTCCCCGAAGACCGCAGGCACCCCGGGACGCTGGAGGATGAGACGCAATTCATCGTGGTCCTTTTCCAGGGCGCGGTGAGCCGCTACCTGTGGCACCCTCCGGAGGGCACCGACCCCGTCGAGCAACTGCTAGCTAACGCACACGATCTTTCCACTTACGCAAAGGAGATGAAATGGTAGAAACCCGCGCGGACCGCGATCCGCTTCAGGCCACCCCGCCAAACGTGGGGCTGGTGTTCTCGGCCCTGCTGCTGACCATGCTGATGAGCTCGCTGGGCCAGATGATTTTCGCCACCGCCCTGCCCACTATCGTCGGCGAGCTCGGTGGCGTGGACCACATGAGCTGGGTCATCTCGGCGTTTTTGGTCACCATGACCATCGCCATGCCGGTCAACGGCAAGCTCGGCGACATCCTGGGCCGCAAGTGGCTCTACATCACCGGCATCGGCCTGTTCGTGGTCGGCTCCACCATCGGCGGCTTCGCCCACACCATGGAGCTTTTGATCATCGGCCGCGCCATCCAGGGCTTGGGCGCGGGCGGGATGATGGTGAACTCGCAATCCATCATCGCCGAGGTCGTCCCCGCCCGTGAGCGCGGCAAGTACATGGGTGTCATGGGTGCCGTCTTCGGCGTGTCCTCTGTGCTCGGCCCGGTGCTCGGCGGATGGTTCACTGACGGGCCCGGCTGGCGCTGGGCACTGTGGATGAACATCCCGCTGGGTATTTTGGCCATGTGCGTGTGCACCGCCGTGCTGCGCCTGCGCCGCGGATCCGCGAAGGGCATGCACTACGACTACGTCGGCACCACGCTCATGGTGGTGGCCACGGCCTCGCTGATCCTCACCACCACGTGGGGCGGCACCCAGTACGAGTGGACCTCCCCCACCATCATCGCCACCTCGCTTATCGCGCTTGTTGCCGCCGTGGCGTTCGTGTTTGTGGAGCTGCGCGCGACCAACCCGCTGATCCCGATGGACCTGTTCACAAACCGCAACATGGTCCTGACCACCCTGGCCGGCACGGTGCTGGGCCTGGCCATGACCAGCGGCCTGGCATACCTGCCCACCTACCTGCAGATGGTCCACCAGCTCACCCCCACCGAGGCGGGGCTCATGATGCTGCCGATGGTCATCGGCATGCTCGTCACCGGCATGGCGGTCGGCTTTGTCATCTCCAAGACCGGCCGCTACAAGATCTACCCGCTCGTCGGCATGCTCGTGACCACCCTGGGGCTGTTCCTGTTCTCCCGCCTCGAGGTGACCACGTCGCTGACCAGGCTGGGCATCTACATGTTCATCTTCGGCTTCGGCCTGGGCCTGGTCATGCAGGTGCTGGTGCTGATCGTGCAGAACTCGTTCCCGCTCAAGCACGTGGGAACTGCGACGTCCACGAACAACTTCTTCCGCCAGATCGGCTCCTCCATCGGCGCGTCCCTGGCTGGCTCGCTGTTCATCCACAACATGCGCGACAACCTAGAGCAGCGCCTCCCGGAGGCGCTAGCCAAGCTGGGCCCGGAGGGCCAGGCGTACGCGGCGAAGTTCCAGGAAGGCGGGGCGAACAGCCTCACCCCCGGCGTTGTCGCCCAGCTGCCGGATCCCATCAAGGACGCGGTGCTGAGCAGCTACAACGACGGGCTTACCCCCGTGTTCCTGCTCATGGTGCCGCTGGCGATCGTCGCCTTCGTCCTCCTGCTGCCGGTGCGCGAGGAAGCGCTCAAGGAGGACTTGAGCTAGCAGCTCACTGCTCGCGCGACATCGGCAAAATCAGCTCCCAGATGTCGCAGTCGCGCCACTCACCCTGGCGCTCGCCGTAGGCCATCTGCGCCATGTTGTGGAACGTGCCCACCTTTTCAAATCCGCGGGACTTGTGCAGGCCCGCGGATCCTTCATTTTCGGGGAAGATCCAGGAGTGGATGGACCACTTGTGCAAGTTGATGCAGGTCTGGATCAGGTGGTCCAAAAGCGCGCCGGCGATCCCGCGTCCGCGGGCGTCGGGATGGGTGTAGATCGAATCCTCTACCACGCCGTGGAACACGCTGCGGGTGGACGCCTTCGCCGCGCCAACCCAGCCGAGCACTTTGGTGTCGTCGGCGGCGTCGACCGCCACGAAGACGGTCTCCATGATCTTCTTGCGGGAGAACTGCTCCCAGGTCTGCCCCTGGGTTTCCCAGGAGGCGTTTCCGGTTTGCAGCCCCATCTCATAGATGGCGCGTACCTGCGGATAGTCTTCCGGTCGGATGGGCCGGATGGCAAAGTCCGATTTTTGCATGCGCTCCATTGTCCAGATCCCCGCGAGGGCGCGCAAACACTCGCCCAGCAACGCAAAAGCGCCACCCCGCCGCAGCGGAGTGGCGCTTGGAATCAGGCGAGGTAGGCCGCCGATTTACTTCTCGGTCACGATTGCGGTGAAGGCATCCTCGGTGCCGCCGCGGGTCCACTCGATGGTGCCGTTCTCGAACTCCTGGGTCCAGCCGGACTTGTCAGCGTTCTCGGTCTCCGGTGCTACCGGGAAGCCCATCTTCTTGTCCAGGTGGACGTCGGTGATCCACTCGTTAGCAATCTGGCCCCAGGTCGGAGCGCCGCCGGTGTTCTCGTTCCAGGTGATGTAGTGCTCGTTGTCGTAGGTGACGATCCAGCCGCCGTCGGTCTCCTCAACCGCCATCGGCTCGCCCCACTCCGGCTGAGCGTACTTATCCATGGTCTCCTTCACGCCGGCCGGAACCATAGCGGTTGCGCCGTCAGCGGTAGTGATCTCCTCGGTAGCCTCAGCGTTGCCAGCAGCAGCGCCTGCGCCAGCCTCGTCGGATGCGTCAGCAGCAGCGCCCTCGGTAACGATCTCGGTCTCGGTAGCGGTCTCCGAGACGATCTCGGTGGAGGTCGGCTCACCCTCACCGTCGTTGGAGCAAGCAACCAGGCCGGTTGCGCCTAGGGTCAGTGCAGCTGCGGAAGCGACGATCTTACGGGAAAACATAATCAATACCTTTCATTCTTGAAATAAGTGCGCCGTCCATTATGAACTTTGCGTTAACCTCGAGCCCTCTTTGCACCCGATCGGGGGTGCGCTTTTCCCCGCGAAGAACGTACCGTCCGCCCCTTCGTCACACCGACAAAGTCCTGCACAGCGTCCGAATCGTCCGCTTTTCGCCAGACGAGCGCGATTTGTGTCGCCGGTTCCTCCCCCAGAAGGTGTAACGCCTTGATCTGTTTGCGCGCCAGGTTCTTCAGCAGCGGCAGTGGCGCGTAGGCCACGCCGACGTTGGCGGCGACGACTTGGAGGGCGGACCGGAGGTCGTCGATAGGCGATTGCCCGTCGAAATTCACAATCTCGTCCGCGAGATCCGCGCGGGAAACCTCCCCTACCTCCACGTAGACGGAATCCTTCGGCACCGCGACGCCGGCCGCCTCCTCGTAGAGGCGCACCACGTGGTACTCGTCGGTGACGCGCTCGTCCGGAAGCCGCACGAGCGCTGCAGTTGCTTGCTTGCCGACGAGCACGAACGGATCATCCGCCGGCATCGTCTCAAGTCGGCTTCCGGTGAGTTCCTCGAAGCGGCGGAACCACTTCCCCGGCTCGGTGCCGGTGGCGAAGGCAATGGTGAGCATGGCCGTCAATGCTACCGTTTTGACCATGACTGATCAGACCCCCTCCGGCATCGCCATGAAGCCGGTAACCGCCGCAAAGAAGCTGGGCATCTACCTTCCCGCCACCCCGCAGGAGTTCCAGGACGGCGCCGTGACCCACGCCGAGCTGCGCGACCTGCAGGACAACCCGCCGCAGTGGCTGCAGGAGCTGCGCCTTTCCGGCCCACACCCGCGCCCCGAGGTCGCCCGCAAGCTGGGCATTTCCGTGACCGCGCTGAAAAGCGCCGGCGTGGACCAGGCGATGACCACCGACGAGATCCGCGCGCTGCTGGACGACCAGCCCGAGTGGCTGCAAAAAGCCCGCGCCACTCTCGCGGAGCAGCGCGGGCATGATGTTGCCGGCGGCGACGGCGCAAGCGCCGACGCCGGAGAAGCCGAAAAGGACTAGAGCATCTTCCAATCCTCGAGGTCCGGGTAGAGCGGGTACTTCCGCGCCAGGGCCTCAACGCGGCCGCGCAGCGCGTCGATGTCGGCTGCTTCGCCCTTGATCAGGGTCTCCGCGATAATCTCTGCGACCTCGCGGAAGTCCTCCTCGCCGAAGCCGCGGGTGGCCAGCGCGGAGGTGCCGATGCGCAGGCCCGAGGTCACCTTCGGCGGGCGCGGGTCGAAAGGCACGGCGTTGCGGTTGACGGTAATACCCACCGAGTGCAGCAGGTCCTCGGCCTGCTGGCCGTCCATCGGCGAATTGCGCAGGTCCACCAGCACGAGGTGCACCTCGGTGCCGCCGGAGACGACGGACACACCGGCCTCGCGTGCGTCGTCGGCAAGCAAACGCTCCGCCAACACCTTCGCGCCGGCGAGGGTGCGGCTCTGACGATCCTTGAATTCGTCCGTGCCCGCGATCTTGAACGCGGTCGCCTTCGCGGCAACGACGTGCATCAGCGGGCCGCCCTGCTGGCCCGGGAAGACCGCGGAGTTGAGCTTCTTGTGCAGCTCCAGGTCGTTGGTGAGGATTAAACCGGAGCGCGGGCCACCCAGGGTCTTGTGCACCGTGGAGGAGACCACGTGCGCGTGCGGGACCGGGTTCGGGTGCAGGCCGGCGGCGACCAGGCCGGCGAAGTGCGCCATGTCCACCCACAGGTAGGCGCCGACCTCGTCGGCGATGGAACGGAACTCCGCGAAGTCCTCGTGGCGCGGGTACGCGGACCAGCCGGCGATGATCACCTTCGGCTTGACCTCGCGGGCCTGCTCGCGCAGCTTCGCCATGTCGATCTGGTGGGTGTCCTCCTCCACCTGGTACGCCGCAACGTTGTACAGGCGGCCAGAGAAGTTGATCTTCATGCCGTGGGTGAGGTGGCCGCCATGCGCCAGGTCCAGGCCCAAGATGGTGTCGCCCGGCTCCGCCAGCGCCATGAGCACCGCGGCGTTCGCCTGCGCGCCGGAGTGCGGCTGCACGTTCGCGTACTGGGCGCCGAAGACCTCCTTCGCGCGGTCGCGCGCCAAGTCCTCAATGACGTCCACGTGCTCGCAGCCGCCGTAGTAGCGGCGGCCCGGGTAGCCCTCCGCGTACTTGTTGGTCAGCACCGAGCCCTGCGCCTGCAGCACGGAGCGCGGCACGAAGTTCTCGGAGGCGATCATCTCCAGCGTGTCGCGCTGGCGCGCCAGCTCGTCCACAATTGCGGCGTGCACCTCTGGGTCGTAGGTGGCCAGATCCTGGTAGCGGAGGTCTTCAGGCACGTCGACCGGGTCCTTTCTTTTCGCGTTGACAACGGCTTCTCGCAGTATAGGAAAATCGGCACGCCCAGAAGGCGGATTCATTCCCCTTTTACGCGGGTGCAACAATGGTGGCTATGTCACGAGCCGATTCGTCGCCGTACCTCGACTTCCACCGCGAGGACTGGCGCAAGCGCCGCGCCAAGATGCCCCAGGTGCTCACCGAGGAAGAGCTGCAGAAGCTCTCCGGCATCGGCGAGAACCTCGACCTGCAGGAGGTCGAGGACATCTACCTGCCCCTGTCGCGCCTGATCCACCTGCAAGTGCGCGCCCGGCAAAAGCTCACCAACGCCACCGAAACATTCATCGGCGGCGACCCGGGGCACGTGCCGTTCATCATCGGCCTGGCCGGCTCGGTGGCCGTGGGCAAATCCACCACCGCGCGCGTGCTGCAGGTGCTGCTGCAGCGCTGGGACTCCCACCCGCGGGTGGACCTGGTCACCACCGACGGCTTCCTCCACCCGAAGGCGGTGCTGGAAGAGCGCGGGATCATGAAACGCAAGGGCTTCCCAGAGTCCTACAACCGCAGAAACCTGATGCGTTTTGTCACCGAGGTCAAGTCCGGCCAGCCGGTGGTCAGGGCCCCGATCTACTCGCACGAGGCCTACGACATCCTCCCCGACGAATTCGTGGAGGTCCGCCAGCCCGACATCCTCATCCTCGAAGGCCTCAACGTGCTGCAGACCGGCCCAACGCTGATGGTCTCCGACCTGTTCGACTTCTCCATCTACGTCGACGCAAAGACCGAAGACATCGAGCGCTGGTACATCGAGCGCTTCCTCAAACTCCGCGACACTTCGTTCCAGCAGCCCGGCAACCACTTCGAGAGCTTCGCCGGCATGGACGACGCCGAAGCCGCCTACGCCGCGCGCGAACTGTGGCAGACCATCAACCTGCCCAACCTGGTGGAAAACATCCTGCCCACCCGCGTGCGCGCCTCGCTGGTGCTGCGCAAGGACTACGACCACACCGTCCAACGCGTGCGCATGCGCAAGATCTAGCTACTTGCCAAAGCGGCGGGAGCGCTGCGAGTAGTCGCGCAGCGCGCGCAAAAAGTCGATCTTGCGAAACGCCGGCCAGTAAATGTCGGTGAACCAAATCTCCGAGTACGCCGCCTGCCACAGCAGAAAACCGGACAGGCGCTGCTCGCCGGAGGTGCGGATGACCAGGTCCGGGTCCGGCTGGCCGGAGGTATACAGGTGCTCCGAGATGGATTCCACCGTGATCTCGGCGGCCATCTCCGTGGCTGGCACTCCGGCGTGCGCTTTGTCGTCGATAAGCGATTGCACCGCATCCACGATCTCCTGGCGCCCGCCGTAACCGACCGCGATGTTGACGGTGAGACCGTGCTTGGTGTCGGTTGCGGCCGCACCCTCGCGCATGCGCCTAGCGACGTCCTCCGGCAGCAGATCCAAATGCCCCACCAACCGCACGCGGCAGGTGTAATCCTCCGTGGCCAGATCCTCGATGACCCCGGAGATGATGTCGAAGAGCAGCTCCACCTCTTCGGTGGTGCGCTGCAGATTCTCCGTGGAAAGCAGGTAAATGGTGAGCACGTCCACGTCCATCTCCGCGGACCAGCGCACGAGCTCGCCGATCTTCGCGCCGCCGACGCGGTGGCCGTGGGAGATGTCCTCGAAGCCCGCCTCACGCGCCCAACGACGGTTGCCGTCGGCCATCACGGCGATGTGCTTCGGACGCTTTTTGCCGCGCAGCTCGCGCTTTAGGCGCGCCTCATACAGCGGGTACAGCGGGTATCGCAGCTTCGAAAGGACAGACACGGGATAAATTCTAGCCAGCTAGAACGCGTTTTTCTTCCGCTGGTCCTTCAGACCAGCCTTTTCCATGGCCTCGTCGATCGTCTTCTCGTCGAATGGGTCGATGCCGCGCGCCTCCGCGAACGCCTGGCGGCGCTTGAAGCGGGAGAAACGGCGGTGGAACGACCAGCCGATGAACAGCACCACGATGGCCAAGACCACCAACAGAAGCAGACCGATCGGCGAGGCCTTGCCAAAGTCCGGGCCCACCGGGGTCTCGCCCGGATTCTGGGCCAGTACGAAGCTCGCGGCGTTGGCGGCGGCGACAGTAAAGGTTGTCATTTAGCTTTCCTCCTCGATGCCGGCGAACAGGTCGGTTTCCGGCAGGGTGGTCTCCACCCTGGACGCGGCGAGCTCAAACTCCTCGGTGGGCCAGACGTCCTGCTGGTCCTCCACCGGGCTAGCTAGAAACGCGCCGGCGGGGTCGATCTGCGTGGCGTGCGCAGTGAGCGCCTCGGCGCGCTGCTGGAAGTAGCCGGCGCACTCGACCTGGGTGGTCACGCGGCCGAATACGTCGCCTTCGTTTTCCTCCCAACGCTTGATCATCAGCTCGTACGGGCTCTGCTTCCCACGCTGGATCAGGCGCTCCTGCAGCAGTTTCATGCGCTGCAGGATGAATCCGTGCGAGTAGTACAGCTTCAGCGGCGTCCACGGCTCGCCGGTGCCGGGCGCGAAGTCCGGGTCGCCCGCGCGCTCCCAGGCGATCATGGAAATCGCGTGCACCATCAGGTGGTCCGGGTGCGGGTAGCCGCCGTTTTCGTCGTAGGTGATGATCACGTGCGGGCGGAACTCGCGGATCTGCTCCACGATCTTCACCGCCACCTCTTCCGGGTCCTGCACCGCGAACGAGCCTTCCGGCAGCGGCGGCAGCGGGTCGCCTTCGGGCAGCCCGGAATCCTCGTAGCCCAGCCAGACGTGCTCCACGCCGAGGGCTGCCGCGGCGCGCGCCATTTCCTCGCGGCGCACCTCGAGGATGTTGTCCAGCACGCCCGGGCGGTCCATTGCCGGGTTGAGCACGTCGCCGCGCCGGCCGTCAGTGCAAGTGACGACCTTGACGCGGTTGCCTTCTGCGGCGTACTTGGCCATGGTGGCGGCACCCTTGGAGGACTCGTCGTCGGGGTGGGCGTGAATCGCCATGAGACGCAACCCGGTCACTCGATCAATCCAACTTTCGTAGGGGTCAGTTCTGTACCTCCGCGTCATCTTAGTACCATCAACTCGAAAGTCCTTACCACCTGCAAGGAGCCGTTTCCGTGAGCACCGCAACCACTCCCCGCCCCGCCAACCGCTACGGCCGTTCCAACCGCGCCGGCGGCTCCATCGGCGGCAAAGTGGTCGCGGTTGTCGCCGCACTGCTCATGATTGCCCTGCTCTTTGTCGGCGCCCGCACCATCATGCAGCGGTTCAGCGAGCCCGTTCGCGCGGAGTTCATTTCACAGGAGCGTATCGACGACAACACGGGCCGGCTCTGGATCGACGTCAACCGCAAGAACCCGGACGTGCCTGCGTACTGCATCGTCACTGCGGTGGATTACTCGCATTCGGAGGTGGGCCGCCGCGAGGTGGTGCTGCCGGCCGGCGGCGAGCAACACTCCCGCATCGCGGTGGACCTGCCGGTGCGCGAGCCGCTGGTGTCTGGCCGCATCTACGGTTGCTCCGAGAATCTCCCCTTCTACATGGACCCGGAGAGCAGCTTCTACGCAGCGCGCTAGCGAAAACCGGCCCGAAGGCGTGTGGTAATCTTCCGGCTGTATATCTGCACACATTGGCCCGCTAGCGGCGGGCCGATTTCACGTATCAGGGAAGGTTTAGACCCCTATGGCTGAATCCCAGCAGCAGTACATCACTCCCGAAATGAAGGCCAAGCTCGAGGCCGAACTGCAGCAGCTCATTGATAACCGCCCCGCCATCGCGGCCGAGATCAACGAGCGGCGCGAGGAGGGCGACCTCAAGGAGAACGCCGGCTACGACGCGGCCCGCGAGCAGCAGGACCAGGAGGAGGCGCGCATCAAGCAGATCTCCGAGATCCTGTCCAACTCCACCACGGAGCGCGCTGGCATTGTCGAGGGTGTTGCCCACGTCGGCTCCGTCGTGCACGTCTACTATGACGGCGACGAGGACGACCGCGAGACCTTCCTCATCGGCACCCGCGCCGCCTCCACCGACAACGCGGATTTGGAGACCTACTCGGAGCAGTCCCCTCTCGGCGCCGCCGTCGTCGGTGCCGCCGAGGGCGAAACCCGCAAGTACACCGCACCGAACGGCCGCGAGATTTCCGTCACCGTGGTCTCGGCCGAGCCGTATGATTCAGTCAAGGCCTCCACGCCCCGCGCGAAGTAGCCAGTACGTTTCTCTTTTCAATACAGAAGGACCATTCCTGTGATTGCCACCTCTTCCCGCAAAGCAGTAGCCGGCGTCGCCGCCCTGGCAGCTCTCGCCCTGGCAGGCTGCACCCCGCCGCACCAGAACCCCTCCTCCGAGAAGGTCGACACGGCCACGACCCAGGACCCGAACTCCCTGAAGGGTGCAGGCACCTCCGCCACCACGGCCGGCACCGCCACCAGCACCGCTACGGCGACAAACGTCACCGCGGCGAATGCCGTGAAGGAGCAGGAGACCTCCGAGGCCGCTGTCGCCGCTGCACCGGTGTTCAATAACTGCGGCGCCACCGACCTTGTGCGCCCGGACCGCCTGACGGTGGACTGCGAGAACCAGGACGACTTCCTCGAGAGCATCGTCTGGGACCAGTGGGGCGAGGACCTCGCCGAGGGCACCGCAACCCGCGTTGTCACCTCCCCGGACAACCGCGAAGAGGGCGTGAAGGTTGTGCTGGGCAACCCGGAGATCGTCGACGGCAAGCCGGTGTTCACTACCGTGACTGTCGACGGCCAGCCCGTCGTGCCGGATAACAACTACTAAACCGCGCGCACGACAAAGCGCCTCGCCCCGGAGATGATCCGGAAGCGAGGCGCTTTGTGTTTCTGCGAAGGCCCTAGCGGTCGTTGACGTAGGACAGCAGGCGCAGGATCTCGGTGTAGAGCCACACCAGAGTCACGGCGAGACCGAGGGCGACGCCCCAGGCGGCGCGCTCCGGCGCACCGGTGCGGACCAGCTTGTCGGCCAGGTCGAAGTCCTGCAGGAAGGACAGGGCCGCCAGTACCACGCAGACCACACCGAAGATGATGGACAGCGTGCCGCCGTCGCGAAGCGGGGAGATGCCGGTGAAGATAGCCAGCAGGAAGTTGCCCAGCGCCATGATGGCCACGCCGAAGATCAGGCCGGTGAGGATGCGGTTAAAGCGCGGGGTCACGCGGATCGCGCCGCGGCGGTAGACCACGAGCATGCCGATGAACACGCCGATCGTGCCCAGGATGGCCTGGAAGATCAGTTGGCCGGCATCGGCGCCGCCGACTGTAAACCAGCCGGAGACGGTCAGGGAGAAGCCGCCGAGGAACAGGCCCTCAAACGCGGCGTAGATCAACGTCAGCGTCTTAGAGCCGAACTCGCGGCGGAACGCGTTGACCAAGGTGGTGATGAAGCCGCCGATGGCGCCGACGATGGTCAGGATGAAGCCGAGCTGAACGTTGCCGGTGAGGAAGATGCCGAAGTTCGCTGCGGCGAACGCGATGATCACGGCGAGGGTGATGCCCGTCTTGGTCACCACATCATCCACCGTCATCGGGCGTTGCTGATCAATTTCGGGCGCGTGCCCCGGAAGCGTCGCGGTCTGGCCATCCTGGTAGCCGTTGTCCGCGTCCGCCCCCGGAATGTTGCGCAGAACGGGGTTAGTGCTTCTCACGTCGTACAAATCCTTTCCAATGGGTTTTCGTACCGTTTGTCCCGGACCCGATCTTGAACCAGAGTCCAAAGAGTTCACCGGGTATAACGCCACACTTACCAAAAAGGTTCCCGCGAGCGCAGTGTTCGCTGAAACCACGGCTGAAGCCCACCTCGCCGGGGCGGGGTTATGGTGGAATTCCATGGGAGTTTTCGACAGCGCCCGCCGCGGCCCTAGAACCGGCGGCGAGGTGGTGCGCAGCCACATCGCTCAAGCTGCCGGTGGCACGGACGCGTACGTGTTTTCCTACCGCCACTTAGAGGTCCACGCGTACGTGCTAGCCGAGCCTGTCCCCCACGTGTTGTACTGCACCTACGGCAAGTCCCGCGTGGAGTCTTCCCAGCCGTCCGCGGGCACACAGACGGAGCTCACCTTGCGGGTGCCGGGCACGCCTGCGCTTCCCGACGAGTGGCCGGCCCGCCTGCTCGCCCGCGCCGCCCGCGACGACATCGAGCCGGGCCACTACCTCGTGCTGGACAACCCGCGCGGAACGTTGGCCGGTTTCGCGTTTGTCACCGACCCTGTCCTCGGCACGCTCGACGGGCCCACCGGCCGGATCCGCTTCACCTACGCCGTCGGCCTCAACGGCGACGACGTGGAGTACATGCTGTCCTGGGACCCATTGAAGTTCGCGGCCTTTGTCGGCGACCGCGTGCCGCTTGGGCTGAGCTCCACGGACCGCGATCCAATCGGCGCCGATCCGCAGGTCCGTGCGTTGTTGGATGAGGCGGTGGGGGCCGAAGGGTCATCGATAGGCGCGATGCACGCCCGCTACCTCGAGGTCGACGCCGGGGGACGCGTGGACCTGGACCCGGCGGCTGCGCGCGCAATCATCCGGGCTGCACGCCACCGGATCCTGCATGGGCGAACGTTTGCGCTGCTCAACGGCGACATTTGGTTCCTGCTAGACCCGCAATTGTCGGCGGCGGAGCTCACCGACGACCACATCGCAGTCCTGGCCACCACGGCGCTCGCCCACGAGCTGCTCGCAGTGTTCGACGCGGTGCCAGGCCTCTACCGCCTGCGCACCGCGCCGCTGGAGATTCGGGTGGTGGACCCGACTACTTAAAGACGGTGCCCCACTCGTCGCGCTTGTCCAAAAACGCCTGCGCCTCGCGCTTGGCGGCCTCCAAGTCGTGGCTTGCGCCCCAGCCGCACTGCTTCTCGTTGGCGGCCGGCACCTCGTTGGCGTTGGTGATGTCGGTGAGCGTCTTTTCCACCAGCTCGGCGACCTCCTCCTCAGCGACGTCGCCGGAAAGCATGAGGTAGAAGCCGGTCTGGCAGCCCATCGGGCCGAAGTCGATGACGTTGTCCGCGTGGTTGCGGGCGTGCTCGGCGAACATGTGCTCCAGCGAGTGCACCGCCGGCATCTCCAGGTGCTCTTCGTTGGGCTGCTTGAAGCGGATGTCCCACTTCACCAAGGTGTCGCCTTTGGGCAGCTCCTTGCGGTCCGCGAGCCGGATGAACGGGGCGGCTACCTTGGTGTGGTCGAGGTTGAAAGATTCCACATTCATACGATCAGTCATGGCCTCGACTCTACTGAACGGAGGCTCACGTGCCCACCACCCTTGTTTGGTTCCGCGACGGCAACAGTCACGGCAGGTAGGCTCAGGCGCGTGAGAAACCTGATCCGTCACGCAGCAGTGGCCGCCTCTGCGCTACTTGCCGCCACGACCGCCTCCCCCGCTACCGCGCAGCCCGCGGGCAACGTGGTGGTCTTCGGCGACTCGTTCACCGCTAACCCGGACCAGTACCCCAACACTGTGCTGCGTTTCGCTGACGGCACAGGCCTTTCCTCCACCTCCTCCGAGCGCGTGCTCCGAAACAACCCGAGCGAGTCAGGCTGCCTCCACGGCCCAGGCAATTGGCCCAGCCAGCTCGGGGAGCGCACCGGCGCGAAGGTTACAGACTGGTCGTGCGCCGGCATCACCTCCGGGCAGATGCTCGGCCGCATCGACCATGCGGTGCACACCGGCGCGCTGAACGCGGGCACCCGGGCGGTGACGTTGGGCGCCGGCTTCAACGACCACTGGCGTCCCTTGCTGGACAAGCCCGGCACTACTTACGACGCCGCACGCACCCGCGAGCAGTATTTGACCAACATGCGCGCCGCCGTGGCGAAGGTGCGCGCCGTGGCGCCGAACGCGAAGATCATCATTCCCGGCATGCTTTCGGTGACCGGAGCAAACGGCGCAATCTGCGCCTTCAACGTGGTGCCCAACGTTCCGCTCGGCGTGCCTACCCCGACGGTGCACGGCTGGGAGCAACACCACCGCGACAACCAGCGCGAGGCCGCACGCCAAGTAGGCGCGGCGTTTTTAGACATCAACGCCCAGTCCACCGGCCACAGCACCTGCGCCCGCGACGCCGACCGCTGGGTCGCAGGACTTGTCGACACCACTACGGCGGGATACAACATGGTCTTCCACCCCTCCCGCGCCGGGTCCGCCTTCGTGGCCGACCAGGTCGCCCGCGCGCTGTAACGCAGCCCAGGCGTAAGCTCGGGCCAATGACACCGTTGCAGAAGTTCCTCATCCCCTTGTTCGCTGGCGCGGGCGTGCTGCACTTTGCAAAGCCGCAGCCTTTCGACGACATCGTGCCCGACGCCCTCCCCGGCTCCGCGCGCAGCTACACGTACGTCTCCGGTGCGGCCGAGCTCGCCGCAGCTGCCCTGCTGGCGAATCCCAAAACCCGCGCGGCCGGCGGCAAGTTCGCCGCGGCCCTGTTGGCAGCGGTGTGGCCGGCGAACTTCCAGATGGCGTGGCAGTGGCGCAACGAGCCCTGGCAGAAGCAGATCATTTCCATCGGACGCCTGCCGCTGCAGATCCCGCTGATCAAAGCTGCGCTCGGCACGGCGAAGAAGTAACTGCCTCAAACCGGCCCTAGGAGGATCGGTCGCTGCTTACACTTTGGCTGCATCTCATTTCCCACGGAAGGTCAAGGAGCAGTCATGAGCAAGTTTGAAAACAAAGTTGCGCTGGTCACCGGCGGCGCCTCCGGCATCGGTGAGGCCATCGCGAAACGTCTCGCCAGCGAGGGCGCCAAGGTGGTGGTCGCCGACATCAACGACGTCGCCGCCAAGGACGTCGCCGCCGCAATCGAGGCGGGCGGCGGCGCCGCAGCCGCGTTCCGCCAGGACGTAGCCAGCAAGCAGGACAACGAGGCGGCCGTGCAGTTCGCCGTGGACACGTTCGGCGCGCTCCACCTCGCAGTGAACAACGCTGGTGTGGGCGACCACACCCCGCTGGCGGACAAGGACCTGGCCGACTGGGACAAGGTCATCGCCATCAACCTGTCCGGCGTGGCCTACGGCTGCCACTACCAGCTCAAGCAGTTCCTCGCGCAGGGCAACACGGAACAGTGCGCGATTGTGAACATGTCCTCCATCCACGGCTCCGTGGGCCGCGCCGGCGGCATCGAGGCCTACACCGCCGCGAAGCACGGCGTGGTGGGGCTGACCAAGTCTCTGGCCGCGGACTACGCCGCCACCGGCATCCGGGTCAACTGCGTGGGTCCGGCATATATCGACACGCCGCTGATTCAGCGGGCTCAGGGCGAGGCCCGCCAGGCGCTCGTCGATAAGCATCCTGCTGGCCGCCTGGGCGAGCCCGAGGAGATCGCGGCGGTGGTGAGCTTCTTGCTTTCCGACGACGCGTCGTTTGTCAACGGCTCCTACCACCTCGCCGACGGCGGATACACCGCCGTGTAGTAGTGCCCCCAGTCGGGCTCGAACCGACACTGGGCGGTTGTTGATTAGAACACTCATTCAGTATTACTGATTTTTCGACATATGCATTTTCCCAGTTCACCGGGTACACCTACTGATTAGACGGGTGTACCCTACGGATTATTTGCCCCCATTGCGAGCGGATGGAGCCATTAACTGGACACTTTTCGGACACCATCAAGCACCCCGTCGACGATTTCCCCGATCGGCACGCCGTCCCTGTTTCGTTGAACGTAAACCGTTTCGGTCAACGTTGAATTCGAGTGCCCCAGTACTTCAGCGGCGCGGTGTGGCCCCAGTTCGTCGTAGACCAATGAGCCGAGTGTCTTTCGCAGCGTGTGAATCGTGACCCAGTTAAATTCGTCGCCCCTCCATTCCCGGAGCCAGCGGTTAAAATTGTTCTCCCAGATGTAACTTCCGGCACCGCTCGGAAAGACCATCGGCAGCAGCCCGTACTTGTCGCGCCGCGCTTTCAGTGTTGCGGCACATGATTCGGAAAGTTGCACCGGGCGCTTCGCCTTCGACGTCTTTCCTCCCTCTTGCCGGTAATGACCCTTTTCTTTCGAGTACACCAGCGTTCCCGTAACTTCCAGGCGTGGTGGTGTTTCTTCAAGGTGAACATCTTCCCAGCGAAGCGCAAGCACTTCGCCCGCCCGGAGCCCGGTTGCTAGGGCAACATCAACGACGTCGATGAGCGTCTCGTTTTCTGACTTCGCGATCGCATCTCGGAAGCGCGGTATTTCGTCGCGGGTAAGGGCGCGGACTTCTTTCTTTCGCGTCGCTACAGGCTCGATAGCGGCCATTGGGTTACTTGCCACTAGACCGAAGCGTGTCGCCAGGTTGAAGGCGGCGGCGAGCACAGTGCGAGCGGTTGCCGCTACCCCGCTCGATTGCCCTTTTATCCATGAATCGAGTAGAGCGGGTGAGACTTCGCGAATGCGTAGTTTTCCGAAGGCCGGCTCAAGGTGTAGGTCGATCATTCGCCGGTATCGGTCGCGTGATTGCGGGCGTATATCGGTTTTGCTTTCGAGCCAGTAGTTCAGTAGTTGGCCTACAGTGCTTGTGGTCGCTAGGTCTTTCGTGTCAGATGTTCCGAGACGCTCGGAGCACCGGGCCTTTAGGTTGTTTTTCGCGGCGGTTGCCGACTTACCTCGGCCGCGTACTCGTTTCGTTTCACCGTTCCACATTCGAAGACGTGTCGAAGCTTCGAACTTGCCGCTCGCTAGTTCCTTAACGTGAATTTCGCCCCACGTCCCGAGCGGCGTCGCCGGCCTACCCCTCGCCATCAATTTCACCCACTTCAACGGCGGCAGGCGTCTCGACAGTTCCACCTAGTTCGGCAATTTGTTCGAAAATCCTCTCCAGCTGGCGCTGGAGGGTCTCAACCATCGGTGCTAACTCTCCACCGTCCACAGCGCCACGCATGAGCTGTTTCCAAAATTCGTTTAGTTGCCCGTGAAGATTTTCTGATAATCGACCTGCATCACGCGCAAGCCGGAGAATCTTTACCTGGACGGAAGGATCTTCCTCACTTCTAACAAACTGTGGCTCATCCGATTCAACCCGCCCTTCGTAGTACTCCGCCCTGGAATGGGTAGCAAGGGGTTCGCCATTGGAATCCGCTACTAGGTATAGCCCGCGTGGCACGGTTTGACGTTCACCGCTAATCCACTCGACCGCATCGAAACCAACCACATCTAAATGATTTGGGAGGAGTGAAACAAGGCCGTTAGGCAAGTTCGGAAACAAGAGCGAAACCGGAGGAACTTCCAATGCGGCCGCGATTGCAAGCCAGTCAGTTACTGGCATCGTCTTTCGTATTCCCCGCCGATACTCGGAGATAGCCGTTCGCGAAATTGGATGCCCGAGCATTTTTGTTCTATCAGAAATCCACTGGTCAGAATGCGTACCGCGAACCAGGTCGATCGCTTGCCCCATTTGGCGAGTGAAGTTCTCTACCCATTCATTTGACTCCATGCCAGTCAGTTTAGGCCATAATGTGCCGTTAATTCTTGACAGTCCAGTCAATAACGTCTAGTTTGACTGTTATCGAGACATCGTGCTCGATATTGACAACTGAATTGACCTTATTCCAGTCGAAAGGAGGGGTGATGACCACCCCCACTGTCTCTATCCCTGTCGCTGCCGATCTGCTCGGCATTAGCAGGAGCGGCGCATACAACGCAGCACGCGCCGGTAAGTTTCCGACACCGGTCTTAAAGATCAATGGCCGCTATGTCGTACCGACGAAGCCGCTTCTCGACGCGCTCGGCCTGGACGAGCTGCCTGCGACCGCCTAGCCGAAAGGAACCCCATGTTGTTTATCCCTACGGTCGAGAAGCGCGGCAACACTGCCGCAGTCCTTCTCGACGAGCCCCGCACCTTCGCCGAAGGTCTCGACCTGGACGCCGCGCGCGAAATCGCAAACGCGCTCTCCGACCGCTTCGAGATCTACGCGATCAAGGACAACGCCGGTTTCATCGTCATGGTTTACGACAACGAAGAGTGCGTCGAGACCGTGAAGGTCGAATCGTGGAGCGACGCCCTCGATGCCGTAGCTCAACGCTCGGCCGATCTCGCCCCGGAAGATTCCCTCGAAGGTGCCGAAGGTGCCGAAGATTCCCACTCGTCGCGCATGGATTATTCGCCGGTTGACTCTTTGCGGTACCTGCACCTTGGTGCTCCGCTCGACGTCGCTCTCGACACGCTCGACGAGTGCCCGGACACCGCCGAGCTCGGCACTGTCCGCGCCGTAATCGAGCAAACGCAAGAGCTTATTCGGGTCGAGTACATGCGCCACCGGGGCACTGACGAAGACCCGGCCGTCTACTCGAACGGCATGCCGGTGTCTACCGTCGTGCCGCACATCGCCAACGACGGCAAGCAGACCTTCGTCGCGCCTGCGCAACACATCAACCACCCCGGCGAAGGCTTCCGGCTGTTGACCCGCTCGGCGGATGCCGACCGCTACTTCGACGGCCTAGAAGACGGCTACGTCGCGTAATTCCCTAGAGAGGAAAAATGCTCAACCAGAAGCAGCTCGAGTACTTCCTGAAGTCCGCAGCTATAACTCACGCCGCCGCCATGTACGAAGCGGCCAACGCCACCGACCGCTCGGAAACAGATGAAAACGTAACTTTCGCCGCTGGCATCCAATCGACAATCGAAGATCTCGAAGAAGCACTAGCGCTTGGAACGGGACATGACCCGAAGGGGCACTCCCGCACAGCCTTTCTCGAGTACTCGCGGCAGATTCAGCGCGGGCTCGATTTCTTCGCCGAGAAGCGTCCCGAAGTTTTCGAGGTTGAGCGTACGGCCAATATCGCCGGCGCTCTCGCCGAGAAGTTGCTCGGATGCCCCCGCGCTGGAAGCCCGTTCCACCTTGAAGGGCTGGTGTCCTAAATGTCCCCAATCAACGAGAAAACCCCGGCAACCGCGCCAACGACTACCGGGGCAAAGGAGCAAGTAGATATGCCGAACCTCAACCAGAACAATACCGCACGACCGGTTGAACTCCACCTACCGCACCGAACGAACGGACGCCTGGATACCTGGGGCGAGTGCGACATTCTCCAAGAGAACCGTCGAACAGTGTTTGTAGACGCCGCTGATTACCTCGACATGAGCGACGGAGCGCGCCCCGCGCAGCTTTGCCCGGCATGTGTCGACACCGCAGTCGCCCACGCCGAAGAAGAGCGGCGAAAGAAAGAAGAGCAACTTCGCCAGCAACGGGCGAACGAAGAAGCTCACCGACGTCGCATGCGCGAAGCAGATATGCACTACGAACTTATCGAAGCTCACCGCGCAGGCGACACCGAAACAGTGACGAAGTTGCTCGACGCGCTTCTCGCTGAAGACGATGCCGCACTCGCCGAGCTCGGCATCTCGTCATGGGGCGAGGTGAACGACGATGAATGACCTTCTCGATCAGGCCGACCAGATTCTCGAAGTCGAAGCCGCATCACTTCTCGAAGCACTCGACCTTAACCACCTACTCACAAACGTCAAGTGACGTAAAACGGGCCGACTAGCAGACACCGGGCGTGCAAGTCCCCGGCGGCCACTGGGGAGCCGTCACCCACACAACTCAATATGCCGCAGACACCTACCTCACGTTAGGAACAGTCAGTTGAAACACCTTCACCCCCGCGAAGCGCACACACTCGAATACCTCGCCGCGCTTCTCTTCGAATCAACCAACCGCGAAGCCTACGACGGCACCCGCCACATCCACACCGACGATCTGCCCCACTGGCAAGCCCGAACCGTACTCGCCGCAATCACCACCGTCGCCCGCGCCGGCATCGACTCCGGTTTTGCCCTGAAACAGCTCGCCCCTACCGACGTCAACGACTACCTTCGCGACGAAGGCCACCTCGACGAGGAACCGATGCGCCGCTACTGGCACGACCTCGTCGCCCCGGCCGTCGCGTACACCCCCGCGAAGCACCGGCTGAAAGCACTTGCTCGCCGAATCGCCGAAGATCACCTTCGCCAGAAAATCGGTGACGTCTACACCTACGGCGACCACGACATCGCACCGCTCGACGAGCTCGTTGAACGCATGTCCCGCGACCGTCAAACCATGCTCGACATACACGCCCGCACCGGCCACACACCAACCCTTCACGTCGTGGAAAAGGAAGGTGCATAAGGTTTGGACTCGATCTATCCGCCGCCCTCGAAGCCGTTCGCTGTCGCTCACGCACTCAATACCGACGTGTTCAGCCGCAACGGTATTCCTACGCTTCGTTACTGGCTCAAACACGGCTGGTATCGCTACAACGGCCGGTCTTGGTCGCCGGTCGACGAGCTCGAAGTCAAAGGCCCAATCTGGGAACGATTAGAGCAAACACAGTACGAAGGCGAAAAAGGTCTTGTCGACTACTCACCGACACCGGCGAAGGTTGCCAACACCATCGAGCCGTTACAGTGGCTCAACCGTCTCGCAGACACCGCCGAACCGCCGATCTGGCTCGACGGCCGCACCAGCGACAACCCGAAGGCACTAATCGCCCTCGACAACGGAGTGCTCAACTTCCGCACCGGCACCTTCACCAAAGGACACACGCCGGCACTGTTCACGCTGTGGCACCTGCCCTTCCCGTACGACCCGAAGGCGACATGCTCGCAGTGGAAGGCGTTTCTCAAACAGACCTTCGCTCACGACCCGGACGCCGCCCGCACACTCCAACAATGGGCCGGCTACCTCATTAGCGGCCGAACCGACCTGCATAAGGCACTCATGCTTATCGGCCCGCCCCGCTCGGGCAAAGGCACCATCTCGCGAGTGCTCCAACAGCTCGTCGGCACGCAAAACTCCGTATCCCCAAGCTTCGGCACACTCGGCACCAACTTCGGCGCACAAGTCCTAATCGGCAAGACCTTCGCAGTGTTCGAAGACACCCGCAACGACCGCGACCGAAACATCGGCCAAACCGTCGAACGCATCATCGGCATCACCGGCGGCGACGCACAGACCATCGACCGCAAGTACCACGAAGCGTGGAACGGCCGGCTCAACACCCGTTTCATGCTCGTTTCCAACGAGATACCTCGACTCACCGACGCATCCGGCGCGCTCGTCAACCGCTTCGTCTCCATCGAGCTCAAACGCTCCCACGCCGACAACCCCGACCCGGAGCTCGGAGCCAAACTCGCCGCAGAACTCCCCGGCATCTTCCTTTGGGCACTCGAAGGCCTTCGCGACCTCGAATCCGCCGGCACCTTCACCACCCCGCAGACAATGGCCGGCCTAACCGAGATGCTCGCCGACGTCTCACAACCCGTCGCAACCTTCCTCGACGATCACGAGAACTACACACTCACCGGCAACCCAGAAGATCACGTTCTACTTCGCGACATTCACGGCGACTACAGGACGTGGTGTGAAGAAGTCGGTATCGGAGCCGTCAAACAATCCTCTTTCGCGCAAGCACTCAAAGCCACCGACCCACGCATTGAACACAAAAACACCGCAGTCGACGGCCACCCGAAAGCTCGCCGCATCTTCGGTGTGAAACGCGCGCAGAACCCTACTGCTTGGCAAGTCTCACAAAGAACCGCCTAGGAACATGTTCCAAATGTTCCACCAGCTCAACCCACATATTCCCCTTGTTCCCAGGAACAAAAGAACACGCAGAACAGAACAGGAACACAACGATGAATGTTCGGAACACAACCCATCAACCCAATGACCAGCAGGAACGCCCGGAACATGTTCCGAGCACAAAACTCCCCCCAGAAAACAACCAGCCCGCCGCCGAACCCATCCGCGCCCGCCTTAGTCAACCCGTACACGGTTGGAAAACCACCGAAATCACCATCGACAGGCACCTAAACAGCAAAAGAAAACGACGAGTCTGCATTCGAGCCCACATGACAAACGGGCTCTACATCACGCTAGAACTCGAAGCTCGTCACGCCTTTGAGCTTGTTAACCGCATCGTCGACACGATGGAAAGCGGTGCAGCATGAAAGACGAGCCCGCACGCCCGCCGCTACCAACACGCGCCGAAGTCGCCGCCGCCCCGGTGCGAATGCCCGGACCCGCACTACTGCGATTCGTCAAGCAGATTCAACCGACCTACGACCTACGCCAAGGCCGGTGTGTGGGCCAGGCGCCACGCTTCGACACCGACCGGCTCAAGGGCGAATCGCAAACCGATTACGACGAGCGCATCGAGTGGGCGAAGGGGCAATGCCGTAGTTGCCCGATTCTCGCGAAGTGCGGCATCCGAATTCCCCGCAACGCTGAAGGTGTGTGGGCCGCCAGCTCCGGAAAACAACGCCGGAGAAGCCCATGATGCGCCCAATTACCGTAACGGAGAACAGCGTCATAATCGCGGCGGGTGACGCCCGAGAACTTGCCGAAACCATCTTTGCCGCCGCCGACCTCGCCAACCGCCACGGCGCGCGAATCAACCCCCGCGCCCTCGCGCTGGCTACCGACCTCGTTTCCGCCGCCGGAACAACGGAACCGGAGTATATCGAGATCGAAGACCATCTTGAGCATGAGCAGATCGACACCGCCACCACCGCCGCGCTTTTGGGTTGTACCGACCGAAACGTCCGCGCACTCGCCGCGAGAAAACTTCTCCCCGGCGTTAAAAATGGCGGCCAGTGGCGCTTCAATCGCGAAGACGTCGAAGTCTACCGAGACCACCGGCGATAGTCGCTTCTGCTCATTCCCCGGCATCGAGCTCGCCCGCGTCGGCAAATGGCAAGCATCGACCGGCCCGGTCGAAATCACCCGCGCCGACCTCGTAGCCGCCGCAGCAGCGGCACGCCGGCTACCGCATCCCGTTCTCAAACTGGGCCACGGTGACCCCCGCTTCGACGGCACCCCAGCACTTGGGCACATCGAGAACTTACGTGTAGCTGACCGTGGTGCCACCCTCATCGGAGATCTGGTCGACGTGCCGCAATGGCTCGCCACCGATATGGCGAAGCATTACCCGCAGCGAAGTATCGAAGCATGCGCGAACTACGAAACCAACGGCCGCATCTACCGCTTCGCAATCACCGGGCTCGCGCTACTCGGCGCGTCTTGGCCCGCCGTCACCGACCTGCCCTCACTACAAGAACTACTCGCAAAGGAGTCCTAGCCAATGGCTCAAATTGCCCCAATCTCGATCCGCGACGTAATGAGCCACTGTCCGATCGACCTCAACCTCAAGCCAGAAGCCGGCGGCGCGAACGGCTACGCCTTCACCCTCAACGGCGTTGAAAACAGCCCTGCCTACCGCGAACCGTCCAACCTCGCAGCATGGTTCATCGGCTACGTCGCCGGCCAAGCCGCAGCAGACAACACGAAGGAGTCCTAACGATGGGCTTTTACCCAGCACGCGCCGACTACAACGACGGCGTCATTTCCGTCGACGAAGCGCTTAACAACCCAACCACCATCACCGAACGAGTCGCCGAAGTCGCAGGCCGCGACCTTCTCGTCGAGACGATCTTCTCGACCGATTCCACCCCGGTACAGGGCGGCGCGGTCATCTTCTCGAAAACCACCGAGAAGAACTTCTACACCGACAACGACGTCACCGCACGACAGCCAGGCGACGAATACGGCATCGTTTACCGCGAGCGCCCGGTCGACGAGCTCGCCCGCGTCGAAGACTACGGCGGCAAGTTCGCCGTCTCCGACGAAGCACGCCGCCGCAACGACAACGTCAGCTTCGACAACGACGTCACCGTCCTTGCAAACACCGTCACCCGCAAGCTGAACCAGCGAGCGATCGAAACCGTACAAGCCGCCGAAGCAGCCGGTGAAACAATCGTCGGAGTGCACGCCGGGGCATCGTGGGAGAACGTTCGGCTAGACGGCGCACCGGAGCTCATCACCCCGCCAGTCGAGCGGCCCATCTCAATGATCGCCCACCTCTTCGCAGTCGCCGAAAGCAAGGAGCTGGGAATCGAGTACACGAAGATGCTCGTCTCCCCGCGCACGCGCGCTGAGATGCTCATCGCCTACGGCCAAGACCTCAAGCCGCTCCTCGATACCTACGGCCTTGAACTCATCACTTCCACCTTCGTGCCGGACGATCGAAGCTATCTCGTCGACCCCGGGAAGGCCGGCTTCGTGAAGTTTGAGGAGCCGCTCACCGTCACGACGTGGCGCGACGAGCACCACCGCCAAACCTGGGTGCAGGCCTACGCCATGCCGGTCATGGGCATCACCATGCCCGCTGCGATTGCAACCATCGAGTACCACGCATAAGGAGCGAAGATGTACACCAACCAAACCCGTGACCGGTTCAACCCCGGCACCGACCTCACCGCTGTCGCAACGGTAGACGTTTCCGGCAAGACCTTTGTCGCCTACGGCGGGCCGATGCGCACCAGCAACATCGCAGTGCGCCCCGCAGCCGCCGGCGAGCCCGTCGCAGGCGTAGCGAAGTACGACGCCAAAACTGACCAGCTCGTCGGAGTGGCCCGCGGCTCCGCCCGCGTCATCACCGTCACCACGGAGGTCGCGCTTAAAGCTGGCGACCCGATCGAGGTAGGCGACGGCGGCCGCGCAACCAAAGCGACCACCGGAACCGTTGTCGGATGGGCCGCAGACGACGCCGAAGCCAACACCGACGCCCTCATCAGCCTTGCGCACTAAGGAGCCACCGTGAACCTGTTCAACCGCAAAAACCAGCGTCTCACCTTCAGCACCCCCGCCAATGAAGACGAGTCGGCAACAGCACCGACGTTCAGCGTCGAGCAGTGGGAGACTCTCACCGCCACGCTCGAGCTCGAAGACACCGCTGACGCCGCAGACATCCTCGCAGCCGTCACCGAACTCGCCGAAGGTAGAGCGACAGCAGAAGAAAACGACAAGATCGCAGCTGCCGACGCCGAAATCAAACAGCCAATCATCATCGACCCGGTTGTATGGAGAGACATGCAGCGTTCGCTCAAAGTCGGTATGACAGCCGAGAAGCAGCAGCATCGTCTCGCCGCCGAGCAAGTTGTCGACCAGGCCATTCGTCTTGGCAAGACCAGCGCGAGCCAACGAGAACGTTGGATTGCCGCGTACGGCCAAGACCCCGAAGCCACCCTTCACGCGCTTAATCGCGGTGGCGAGATTCCCCGCATGGAGATCGGCTACGGTATCGACCCCGAAGCGGGCGACAGTGGGGATATGCCAAGGGGATGGGTTCGGTAGGCCAATGGTGGGTCACCCCCAATAATCTTCGGCACCCCCGCCCCTGACTGAGCACCGCGCCACCCGAGTCAGGTTTCTCTCTCCCCGAGATAAGGGGGGTCGCGCGCGTTATAGAGGTATCCGGCTTTCCGGTCGAGTTGACGTGCACGGCCGACAACACGCGCGCGCGATGGCGGCACGTTTTTAAATGGACATTTTTCGGACACCTCAACCGGCGATCGGCAGCTTCTACAATCGTTTCGCCTGATAAACGTGCCCCCAGTCGGGCTCGAACCGACACTGGGCGGATTTTAAGTCCGCTGCCTCTGCCAATTGGGCTATAGGGGCGACGGGGAAACATCGTACTTCCCCCGCGCCTCCGGGCGGGAATCGGTCGGCTTTTTCACCGAGCGGAGCCGGCCTCCCCGCCCTACACTCATTGTGCGAAAACTAAGTTTCGCCTGAGTTTGCGCTCAGCTTCTGAACGACAGTAAAGGCAGTGGCACATGACTATTCAGCTCCCTCCCCCGCTCGACCAGATCATCAAGAACCTCAACCTCGAGCAGCTCATCGCGGCTGTCGCAGGCGCGTTCATTGTCGGCGGCCTCGTCGGCGGCGCGATCGGTGCCGCCGCCGGTGGCAGCTCGGAGGCAACCGGCTCCAGCGACCGCACCACTGCCCCCGCAGCACCCGCTCCGGAAGCCCAGGGCCCCACCCTGGAGGCCCGCGCGAAGCTGTCGGCGCTCTACCAGGCCCCGGGCCCGGATTCCGGCAAGGACGCTTTCGACGGCAACGGCCAGACCCACCCGTTTAAAGGCCAGGTCATCCCGGGCTTTTCCGGCATGATCGAAAAGGGCGACGGCGAGTTCTACGCCCTGCCGGACAACGGTTTCGGCTCGAAGCAGAACTCGTCGGACTTCCTGCTGCGCATCTACACGGTGAAGCCGAACTGGGAGACCGCAGAGACCGCGAAGGACCCGAAGGACGTCGGCGGAATCGACGTGCTGGACTACGTCGCGCTGAAGGACCCGAACAACACAATCCCGTGGGAGATCGTCAACAACGACACCAAGGACCGCCTGCTCACCGGCGCCGACTTCGACCCGGAGTCCTTCGTTCGCGCGGCAGACGGCACCTTCTGGGTCGGCGAGGAGTTCGGCCCTTACATCCTGCACGTGGACAAGGACGGCACGCTTCTCGACGCCCCGTACCCCTACCCCGGCGTAAAGAGCCCGTCGAACCCGACCCTGGGCAAGGACGAAAAGCCGAACCTGCGCAACTCCAAGGGCTTCGAAGCGATGGCCACCGACGGCCGCTACTTGTACCCCATCTTCGAGGGCTACCTGGACAGCGCCACTGACAAGCGCGAGCGCGTGATCTCCCAGTTCGACACCGAAACCGGCAAGTACACCGGCAAGACCTGGAACTACCTTGCAGAAGGCGACGACGCCCTGATCGGCGACGCGTTTTTGACCAAGGACGGCCGCCTGCTCATGCTCGAGCGCGACGATTTCCGCGGCTCGGACGCGCAGCTGAAGAAGGTCTTCGAGGTCAAGGACTTCGCGGACGCGAAGCCCGGCTCCACGGTGAAGAAGGAACTCATGGCGGACCTGCTCGACATCGCCAACCCGTCCAAGATCGGCATGGTTTCCGACGCCCGCGCCTACGGCGTCGGCGACCCGTTCCAATTCGCGCTGCTCAGCGTCGAAACCATTGTCCAGCTGGAGGACGGCCGCTACCTCACCGCGCTGGACAACAACTTCCCGGGCGACGACGGCCGCTACCGCGGCAAGCCCGACGACACCGAGATGATCATCTTCTCCGTGAAGTAGCAACCGGGGATGCTTGGCCTGCGGGCCGGTAACCTTAGCTTCCGTGTTTGCGGAAGTTGACGGACAAAGGCCCCGCGTGACCAGGCAATGGCTGTTCTTGGTGCCGTGCGCGCTCGGCGCACTCGGCCTGTTTCTCGCGCGCCGCGCCGGCGACGGCACCGCCGGCTTCTACTGGGCCACCGCGTTTACGGCGGTGGTCTACGCGGCCGCGTGGTGGCTGTGGGGCAGCCGCCAGACGTTCGCGGGGCCCCGCAAGCTTCTCGACGTCCTCCGGGGCACCCTCATCGGCGCCACCCTCGCGGTTGTGTTCGTCTTCGGCGCGCTGGTGGTGCAGCATATCCCGTTGCTGGCCGGCCCGGCGGCGGAGCTGCTGCAGACCCCGAACAAGGGCGGGTACTTTCTCACCCTGCTGGTGCTGGTGGTCAACGGCGCCGGCGAGGAGATGGTCTTCCGCGACGCAGTGCCGCGCCAGCTGCGCGGCATGGGCCAGTCGGTGGTGCAGGCAGGTGTGTGGTCCACGCTGGCCTACTGCCTGGTCACCTGCGTGATGGGCGTGCCGCTTCTGGTCTTCGCCGCCAGCGTGCTGGGGGCGGTGACCTACTACGAGTCCGTGAAAACCGGCAGGCTCTACTCCCCTATCGCGGCGCACCTGACGTGGAGTATTGGCATGCTGCTGATCCTGCCGCACTTTTTCTAGGCAGGCTCTCAGCAGCCCTGCTACTCGCTGACGGAAAACACCTTCTTCTTCGGCGCCTTGTCTGCGGCCGCAGAATCCGCCGCAGCACCCGCGACGGAGATCTTCGGGGCGTCGAGCATCTCCGTCATGAAGTCGGCGACCCACTGCAAAAGCTCCAGGTCGCGCAGGTTCGGCGCGTTCAGCGCCCGCTTCGCCCCGCCTTCGCGCGGCATCGGCACCTGCAGCGCCTTCGCCGCGGCGCGGAAGTTCGCGCCCGGGTAGAGGCGCTTGAGGCGCACCTGCTTGGAGTCCGGCAACTCCACCGGGTGCAGCTTGATGCGGCTGCCCTGGGTGAGGATGTCCGCGACGCCGACCTGGCGGGCCTGGTTGCGCAGCCGCGCCACGGCCATGAGGTGTTCGACCTCTGGCGGCAGGGCGCCGAAGCGGTCGATCATGTCGTCGGCGGCGGCGGTCAGGGCGTCGTCGTCACGCGCTTCCGCGAGCTTGCGGTAGACCTCCAGGCGCAGTCGTTCGGAGTTGATGTAGCTCTCCGGGATGTGGGCGTCGACGGGCAGGTCCACGCGGATCTCTTTCGGGCCCTTGTCAGTGGCGTCGATGGGCTCGCCGCTCATGAGCCCCTTGAAGGTTTCCACGGCCTCGCTGACTAGGCGGACGTACATGTCAAAGCCCACGCCGGCGATGTGGCCGGACTGCTCGGCGCCCAGCACGTTGCCGGCGCCGCGCATCTCCAGGTCCTTTTGCGCCACGGCGATGCCGGAACCCAAATCGTTGTTCTGGGCGATGGTGGCCAGGCGGTCGTAGGAGGTCTCCGTGAGCGTTTTGTCCTTCGGGTACAAAAAGTAGGCGTACGCGCGCTCGCGGGAACGGCCCACGCGCCCGCGCAGCTGGTGCAGCTGGGACAGGCCCATGTTCTGGGCGTTTTCCACGATCAGGGTGTTGGCGTTGGCGATGTCCAGGCCGGTTTCCACGATGGTGGTGCAGACCATGACGTCGCAGTCGCGGTTCCAAAAACCCTGCACGGTCTGCTCGAGCACCTGCTCGCTCATCTGGCCGTGGGCGACCACGATGCGTGCCTCTGGGACCAGCTCGCGCAGCTGGCGGGCGGTCTTTTCAATGTCGGAGACTTTGTTGTGGATGTAGAAGACCTGGCCGTCGCGGAGCAGCTCGCGGCGGATTGCGGCGGCGACCTGCTTGTCCTCCTGCGGGCCCACGTAGGTCAGCACCGGGTGGCGGTCCTCCGGCGCGGTGGTAATGGAGGTCATCTCGCGGATGCCGGTCAGCGACATCTCCAGGGTGCGCGGGATCGGCGTTGCGGTCATGGTCAGCACGTCCACGTGCGATTTGAGCGCCTTGATGTGTTCCTTGTGCTCGACGCCGAAGCGCTGCTCCTCGTCCACGATGATCAGCCCGAGGTTCTTCCACTGCACGCCCGTCTGCAGTAGGCGGTGGGTGCCGATGACGATGTCCACCGAACCGTCCGCAAGTCCCGAAATGATCTTCTTCGAATCGGCGGCGGTGGTGAAGCGCGACAGTTCGCGCACGGTCACGCCGAAACCGTCCATGCGCTGGTTGAACGTGGAGAAGTGCTGCTGGGCCAGAAGCGTCGTGGGCACGAGCACCGCGACCTGCTTGCCGTCCTGCACCGCCTTGAACGCGGCGCGCACGGCGACCTCGGTTTTGCCGAAGCCCACATCACCAACAATGACGCGGTCCATCGGCGTGGGCTTTTCCATGTCCGCCTTCACCGCTTCGATGGCGGTGAGCTGGTCTTCGGTCTCCACGAACGGGAAGGCGTCTTCCATCTCGTGCTGCCACGGGGTGTCCGGCGCGAACGCGTGGCCCGGCGCGGCTTGGCGCTTGGCGTAGAGCTCCACCAGCTCGCCGGCGATCTCGCGCACCGCGGCGCGCGCCTTGCGCTTGGTGGACTTCCAGTCGGAGCCGCCCATTTTGCTAAGCGACGGCTTCTCGCCCCCGGTGTACTTACTCAGCAGGTCCAAAGACTCCATCGGCACCCACAGCTGGTCGCCGGGCTGTCCGCGTTTGGCGGGCTGGTACTCCAGCACGATGTATTCGCGGCGCGAGTCCTCGTCGCCGGCTTTGACGGTGCGCTCCGCCATCTTCACGAACTTGCCGATGCCGTGGGTGTCGTGCACCACGAAGTCGCCGGGCTGCAGCGCGAGCGGGTCGACGCGGTTGCGGCGGCGCGGGGCGCGTCGTTTAGCACCTGCGATGTCGCCGACGCGGTTGCCGGTCACGTCCGTTTCCGTGACCACGACGAGGTTCGGGCCACCAAAGACCAGGCCCGCGTGCGACAGCGCCTGGTACAGGGTCACCGCCCCCTCGACCGGCTCCAAGCCTGGTGTGGCTACGCGCGCGGACACGCCGTGCTCGCGCAGGCGTTCCGCCATGCGGTCGATGGTGCCCTTCGCCGGTGCCACGAAGGCGACCTTGCCGTGGTTCTGCCCTATGTGGAGTTTCAGCGTGGCGTAGAGCTGCTCGATCGCCTTTGGGTCGCCCTTCGGCGCGGGCGCGGCCTCGAACTCCAGCGGCAGCGTCTCCGCGTCGTCGGCGGCGAACATGCCTGGCGGGGCAAAAGTCCACCAGGCGTTGCCGGCCTTGGACGCGGAGATTTCCAGCGACTCGTACGACCGGTACGAGGAGGCGGACACGTCCAGGCCCTCCACCACCACAGGCCCCTCGGCGCCCATGGCCGCGGCCTCCCAGCCGGCCTCGAGGAACTCGCGGTCCGTCGCCTCCAAGTCGGCGATGCGGGCGCGCACCTTCTCCGGGTTGGTCACCAGCACCACGGAACCGGCGGGCATGAGCTCCGGCAGCACCGAATACTGCTTGTCCGTCAGCACCGGGATGAGCGCCTCCATGCCGTCCGCGGGCTGCTTCTCCGAGATGCGGGCGAGCAGCGACGACAGCGTCGGGTTCGAGGGGAATTTTCGCGCGAGGTCGTCGGCTTTGGCGGCCACGGTGTCGTCGATAAGCAATTGCCTCGCGGGGTGCAGCTCAACCGTGCGCACCTCCTCGATGGTGCGCTGGTCCGCGACGGCGAAGGAGCGGATGTCGGTGACTTCGTCGCCCCAGAATTCGATGCGCACGGGGTTTTGCGCGGTGGTCGGGAAGACGTCGATGATGCCGCCGCGGGTGGCGAACTCGCCGCGCGACGCGACCATGTCCACATGGTTGTACGCGAAGTGCACCAGCTGCGCGGTCAGCTCCTCGAAGTCGTGCTCCTCATCCACCGCGACGCTGATCGGCTCCGCCGGCGGCAGCACCGACTGGCACACCGCGCGCGCCGCCGCGACGATCACGCGCGGCATGTCCCACAGCACCTTCGAGCGGCGCCCCACAATGTCCGGCGCCGGCGAAAGACGCTCGTGCGGCAGCGTCTCGTACGCCGGGAACTGCGCGACCTTCTCCTCGCCCAAAATGGCCTTCAGCTCCGCGGCGAGATCCTCCGCCTCGTGGCCGGTGGCCGTGACAAGCAGCACCGGCGTCTCGCGCGCAATCGCGCCCGCCGCCCAAGAACGCACCTGGTCAATGCCCGTGACGTGCAGCGAATCCTCGCCCACGTGCGTGACCAGACCTTTCAGCTTCGGGTCCGTCAGCGCCGCGGTGAGCAAACCGCCCAACACGGGCGGGGTGGTGTCAGTCATGTGTCTTACGCATCCTTCTCTGCGGTTTCGCCGCTTGTCTCGTCGCTCGCGCTTTCGCTCGCCTCGCCGCTTCCGTACACGCGCGGCTGCGCCTCCATCCCCCGCAACCCGTTCCAGCACAGGTTGGAAATATGCGCCGCCACGGTGTGCTTGTCGGGCGTGCGCTCGTCCAGCCACCACAGCGCAGAATTGGAGACGGTGCCGACAAGCGCCTGACCGTACAGCCCCGCCATCGACTCGTCGAGCCCGCGGTGCTTAAACGCCTCCCCCAGCAGGTAGCTCACCTCGGCGGTGACGCGGTTGAGGATCGTCGAGTACGTCCTGCCCTCCCCCGGCAGCTGCCCGTGCGCGAGGATGACAAACCCGTCCGTTTCCTCCTCCACGTAGGTCAAAAGCGCCAGCACGCCGCGCTCGATGCGGTCGCGCCACGGGCCGGCCTGGATGTTCGACGTGATCGTGTGCTCCAGCCGGGCCATTTCCAGCCGCACAACCTCCTGGTAGAGGCCTTCCTTGCTGCCGAAATGCTCGTAGACCACAGGCTTGGACACCCCGGCGCGCGCCGCGATCTCCTCCATGGAAATGCCGTCGAGGCCCCGCTCGGCGAATGCTTGCCTGCCCACTCCGATCAACTGATCTCTGCGCTGGGGTGCCGTCATTCGCCTTCGAGCCATGCGCCCTAGCTTAGAGCGTCGTAGTGTTAACCCCGTCTTTGGCAGTTGACGGGTCTGGTCTACAATCAGCGGTGCTATTCCCCATGGTGTAATCGGCAACACTACGGTTTTTGGTACCGTCATTCTAGGTTCGAGTCCTGGTGGGGAAGCTTTTTTATTGGAGGGGTACATGAAACGCCACGTCGCTTGGCTCATGGCATGCGGGGTACTCGCGGGGTGCGCTTCGGAGCCCTCGCCTATCGACGCCCCTCCGGCCCCCACCGCCAACCACCAGGCAAACGAGCACAGCGCCGAAGCCAGGGGTGATTCTGGCGACTCCGGTGACAGTGCTGCTGGCAGTTCTGCTGATGCTCCCGCCGCGTTCCACTTCAAGAGCGGCACCCTCGAAATCGGCGACTTCGACCCCTACGCCCTCGGCGACGACATCTTCGACCCCTGCACCGAGATCTCGCCAGAGGAATTCGCCGCAGCCGGCTTCGACAACGTCGAGCCGATCCCAGAGGAGTACGCGGGACTGGCGCGGGGGTTGAGCACGTGCGAAATACTCGACTCACGCGGACGACCTATCGCAGACATTTCTAACAGCCCCGCCAATCGCGAAGTGATTGAAGAGAAGGCCGCTGTTTTTCGAGACCACACATCGCGTCTCCTCCCCACCCTGTTTACATACGACTTCGAAGACCCGAATAGCACCGGATGCTTCGCCCAGGTGGACACCACCCGCGGTGGGCTGAGCGTAGGAGTTCCTGGTCTCCCCGGCCGCGATGAGCGGAGCGAGACTTGCGACCGCGCAATCCGAATCATCGAGGAATTACACAATTCCCTTTAGGCTTGCGCATTTTAGTGGACAACCTCTTTTCTACTGGCCACCAAGTGTTTACGCTTCAAAGTCGAATTGAAGTTGTAAGACTTGGGGGAAATCATGCGGGTTCAGTTAGACACAGGACAGATTCAACGTGGCATCGATATCTTGCGGGAGACGTCAAATCGCTTGGCATCGAAGCGTATGGCAGGCGTTCGAGCCTCCCTCTCCGGGTTCTCCGACGCGGGCGGCTTGGACGAGGCGGGCGAGCGGCTCAGCCCGATCGGGGACGAGCGCGCGCCGGAGGCGAACCAGGCCATCGCGCTGTATCTGAAGCACACCGCGGACAACCTGTGGCTGGCGTTGACCAACACGCAGCAAACAGATGAGTCGTTCTCCGGGATGATGGGCTCACTGCTGGCACCGCTCGGCGGCCCAGCTGCTGCGCTAACACCGATGTACGCCCAGGGCTTCCAGCAGCTCAAGGCTGCGGACCCGAAGACCAACACGTTCGACAACGCGGCGGTGTCCTCCGCGTCCGAGTCATCGCTGCTCGGCGCGGAAATGAATCTGAACCTGACCAATACGTCTCTGGCGTACTCGGCGTCGGACTTTTGGACTTCCAACGCCCAACTCATCGAAGACGCCATTGAGGAACTCAACGGCGTCCACCACGCGCTGGGCACGTCCGCGGACACGGTCTGGATCCAAGAGGCGATGAAGAAGGTCACCCAGATTCAGAATGCGGGTTTGGAATACGTCGCTAACTCGCGTTCGCTCGCCAATCACACCGAGGCGCTTGGCATGGCCGCTGACTCGGAGAGTATGTACGCTTCCGCAGCCGCTGCCGCCTACGCCGCCGCGGAAGATCCGAAGATTAAGTCGCAGATCGAATCGGATTACCTCAGCTCGTATTCCATGCGCGTCACTTCCGGGCTCCAGCCGGCGATTCCTGCGTTTAACCGGCTGCTGCCGGACGCGGGCAAGCTTCCGTCGACGCCCTACGCCAGCACCGACGTGCCCGCCCCGGCCACAACGTCGTACACGCCGACCGAGCTTCCACCGGGCCTTCGGGAGGTGCTGACCAGCCGCGGCTACGGCGACCTCGCGCACGCCAAGTCGCCGGCGGAGGTCATCCAGCAGTACGGCCGCCCCACCCCCGAGACCTTCGAGCGCATCGCAGC